>NZ_JAVRHI010000374.1:0-20219 GCF_034105845.1 Streptomyces sp. CRN 30
GGGCCCCCCGGCGGCCCGAATGCGCCGGCCGGCGGCCCGAGGGTCGCCCGGTGCGCCCCCGTCCCACGGGACGGCCCGGTCGGGTCCGACGCCGTGGGGGTGACACCCCAGCTACCGCCCCGGGTACCCGCGGCTCCCGGACCCTGGGCGGTGCCGCCACGGCCGCCGTACGAGGACGCCGAGGCCCCGTACGGCTGCTGTTCCGCACCGGGCGGCGACGCCTGGGGCGGGACAGAGGAGTGCACCGTGGGGGCCACGCCCGCCGGGCCCGCCACGCCCGGCCGCGCGGTCGTCCCGCGCCCCGGACCGCTGCTGCCACTGCTGCCGCTGTTGCCGCTCCTGCCGCTTCCGCTCCGCCCGTTTCCGCTCCTGCCCTTGACGGTCGACTGCGGGCCCGTCTCGCCGAGCGCGGCACGCGCCTGGGAGATGCGGATGGCCTCCATGGTCATGTCGTGGCGCATCTCCGAACGGCTCCAGGCGCGTTCGGCCAGCTCCCACATCGTGGTCAGGTGCACCGGGTTGGTGCCGGTCACCTCGGCCAGCGCGACGATCGCCCCCTTGGGCGCGAGCAGCCGGCCGTTCAGGTAACGCTCCCAGGACGTCTTGCTGTAGCCCGTGCGGTCGGCCACCGCTGCGATGCTCAGCCCACTGCGGTCGACGACTCTGCGCAGCTGTCCGGCGAATTCCCTGACCTGCGGATCGAGTTCATCGGGCAAGGCCCTCCAACGAGGCACTGCTCCCCCCTCTTCCCCCCCGAACGTGCTTGATCTTTCCCCCCGTGCTGTGTGTCCCGCGCATGGTGCCCTCGCAGCGTGCGTCCGGAAGCCCGAATCCGCGGTCACGGCACCGAAGTGCCGATGTCTCGTTCGGACTACCCAGTGGGATGGCCCCGGTCAGGATGTCAGTTCCCATGGCGGGGGCGCGCGGGAGCATTCGGGTCGGGGCATGCACATTCGCACACCCCTGGTCCGCGGTCCAGTGTCCCACCGGTCCGTCCGGGGCCCGCAGGGACATGGTGCCCCGGCCGGCCGTAGCGAGGCGGGCACACCGTGGCGGAACGGTCACTTCCGTGCCACAGCGGGCCGCCAGGCGTTGAAGAGTCCGTCGCCCGTGCAGGACGGTGGAACCAGCGGCGGCCCGTCCTCGCTCGGGGGAGAGGATGGGCCGCCGTTGCTGCGAGCCCGTGTCCGTGTCCGTACCTGTGCACGTGCCCGTGTCCGTGCCCGTCGCCGTGGCCGTAGCCGTGCCCGTGTCCGTGCTCGCGACGCGGACCGGGTCAGCGTTCTCGGATCGTGAAGTGCAGGGTGTCGTCCAGCAGCGGGATCTCCAGCCAGGGTTCGGGCTGCGCCATCATCGCGAGCAGCACGATGGCCGTGCCGAGGATGCCGTACGTGACCATGTCGGTGAACCGCGAGCGCACGGCGAGCATGCCCACGTCGGGCAGCACCCAGCGCAGCACCGCTCCGGCGAGCAGGGCGAGGCCGATCAGGATCGTGCCGTACCGGAACACGTCCAGGGCGGTCAGCAGCAGGCCGAGTCCGACGCCGGACAGCACGGCGAGCACGGGCCACTGCCGGGCGGGGGCGGGGGCGTCCTCGGGGGCCGCCCTGCCACCGCCCTCGGGCCGCGCGGTGTCACGGGTGAACAGCGGGAAACGCCGTGTCACACGCCGCGGTTCGCCGTCGGCGTCGGGCGCGCTGATGGCGTCCGCGACGGTCAGCTCGCCGTCGATCTCCCGCACGGGCGACTCGTCGTCGGCCGCACGTTCGTCCGACTCCTCGCCGGTTCCCCGTACGTCCGACTCCTCGCCGGCCTCACGTGATCCCGGCTCGTCGCCGCTTCCAGGTGAGGCCGGCTCCTCGTCCGTTCCGCGTACGGACGCGGTGGGCTCCTCGCCCGCTCCGTCCGCGGTCGGCTTCTCCGTGTGCGTCGCGCGCGCGGTCGGCTGCTCCGCGTCAGTCGCGCGCGCGGTCGTCCTCGGAGCGGTTCCCGGCCCTGGCTCCGCCGCCGTCCCGGCTCCCGCCTTCGTCCCGGAGGCCTCTTCCCCGCCTCGGGTGGTGGTGTCCTCCGGTCCGCGACCCGGCTCAGCCGACACTGCGCTCCGCCGCCTCGACCACGTTGACGAGCAGCTGGGCGCGCGTCATCGGGCCCACGCCGCCCGGGTTCGGCGAGATCCACCCGGCGACCTCGGCGACGTCCGGGTGGACATCGCCCACGATCTTGCCCTCGGCGGAGCGCGAGACGCCGACGTCGAGCACGGCGGCACCCGGCTTCACGTCCTCGGGACGGATCAGGTGCGCGGACCCGGCGGCCGCGATGACGATGTCCGCCCGCTTCAGGTGCGCCGACAGGTCACGCGTACCGGTGTGGCACTGCGTCACGGTCGCGTTCTCGCTGCGCCGCGTCAGCAGCAGCGGCATGGGCCGGCCGATCGTGACGCCACGGCCGACGACCACGACCTCGGCACCCTTGATCTCGACGCCGTGGCGGCGGAGCAGGGTGAGGACGCCGTTGGGGGTGCAGGGCAGCGGCGCCGGCTCGTTCAGCACCAGCCGCCCGAGGTTCATCGGGTGCAGCCCGTCCGCGTCCTTGTCCGGGTCCATCAGCTCCAGGACGCGGTTCTCGTCGATGCCCTTGGGAAGCGGCAGTTGGACGATGTAACCGGTGCAGGCGGGGTCCTCGTTGAGCTCGCGGACGACCGCCTCGATCTCCTCCTGCGTGGCGGTCGCGGGCAGTTCGCGCTGGATGGAGGCGATGCCGACCTGCGCGCAGTCGCGGTGCTTGCCCGCGACGTACTTCTGGCTGCCGGGGTCGTCCCCGACCAGGATCGTCCCGAGGCCGGGCGTGACGCCCTTCTCCTTCAGGGCCGCCACGCGGACGGTCAGATCGGACTTGATCTCAGCTGCGGTGGCCTTGCCATCGAGAATCTGGGCGGTCATGGCACCCATACTCGCGGATGACACGCCCCGGGTTCCAATCCGGGGGCCCAGCCGTGCGCGCGGCGCCCACCAGCCCGTATCCGTCCGCCGGTTCGTCCGGGATCGACCCCTGATCGGCCATGTTGCACTTGCACAACACACGGCGAGTGCGGCTGGACAAATAAGCCATGGCTAAAGAACGATGAGCGGCACAGTACCGCGGGCAGTGCCGGGGGGACGGACCGCATCTGTAGAACTCTCCTCCGAACCGTGCCGCGCCTCGTCCCCGCACTACGGAGGAAAACCCCGCCATGAGCTTCGGCGATCCGAACAACCCCTACGGTCCCCCGCAGGGCCAGCAGCCGGGCTACGGTCCCCCGCAGGCCCCCCAGGGACAGCCTGGCTACGGCTACCCGCAGGCCCCGCAGGGGCAGCCCGGTTACGGCTACCCACAGGCGCCGCCGCTCGCGCAGCCCTACGGCGGCTACCCGGGCGGCCCGGTCGAGATGCCGGGCGGGGTGAAGGCCGCGCGCGTGATGCTGTTCATCCTGGGCGGCTTCCAGGTGCTGGGCGGCGTGATGATGATGATCGCGAGCGCGTGGTTCGCCGACGCGTTCCTGGACGCCGCCGAGAGCGACAGCAGCATCACCTCGGAGGACGCGGACACCATCGCCGGCTTCGGCGCGGGGCTCATGATCTTCTTCGGTGTGGTCGTGCTGGCCTTCGCGGCCTGGGCCATCTTCACCGGCGTCAAGTTCAACAGCGGGCGCGGCGGTGTCCGCATCTCCGCGATCGTCTACGCCTCGCTGGTGGTGCTGTTCAGCCTGCTCAGCCTGCTGGGCGCCAATGTCTTCGCCCTGCTCAGCCTGGTCATGGGCATCCTGATCATCGTCTTCTGCGCCAAGCAGGACGGCGGTCAGTGGTTCAACCGCCCGAAGTACTGAGCGGCACGGCGCGCTCACCGCGTCCTCCCGCACCACGGTCAGGGCCGTGTCCTTCCGCTCGTACGGAGCGTACGAGCGGAAGGACACGGCCCTGACGCGTAAGCAGTGCTCAGCGCGCGCCATCGCCCATGGTTGAGGCTCGGGCGGGCTCAGGCTCAGGCTCAGTGGAAGAAGTGGCGCGTCCCCGTGAAGTACATCGTGACGCCCGCCTTCTCCGCGGCCTCGACGACCTGCTCGTCACGGACCGAACCGCCCGGCTGTACCACGGCCTTGACGCCGGCCCCGGTGAGGATCTCCAGGCCGTCGGGGAACGGGAAGAAGGCGTCGGAGGCGGCGTACGCCCCCTGCGCCCGCTCGGCCCCGGCGCGCTCCACCGCGAGCTTCGCGGAGTCGACCCGGTTCACCTGGCCCATGCCGACGCCGACCGAGGCGCCGCCCTTGGCGAGCAGGATGGCGTTGGACTTGACGGCGCGGCAGGCCCGCCAGGCGAACGCGAGCTCCGCGAGCTCGTCCTCGGCGAGCGCCTCGCCGGTGGCGAGGGTCCAGTTGGCCGGGTCGTCGCCGTCGGCCTGGAGGCGGTCGGTGACCTGGAGCAGCGCGCCGCCGTCGATCGGCTTCACCTCGACCGGGGCGGACGGCGCCTCGGGGGCGCGCAGCACGCGGATGTTCTTCTTCTTGGTGAGGGTCTCGAGCGCGCCGTCCTCGTAGTCCGGCGCGACGATGACCTCGGTGAAGATTTCCGCGACCTGCTCGGCCATCTCCTTGCTGACCGGCCGGTTGACGGCGATCACGCCGCCGAACGCGGACAGCGGGTCGCAGGCGTGCGCCTTGCGGTGCGCCTCGGCGACGTCCGCGCCGACCGCGATGCCGCAGGGGTTGGCGTGCTTGATGATCGCGACGCACGGTTCGGCGTGGTCGTACGCGGCACGGCGGGCGGCGTCCGTGTCCGTGTAGTTGTTGTACGACATCTCCTTGCCGTGCAGCTGCTCCGCCTCGGCCAGGCCGCCGGTGCCCGAGGTGTAGAGGGCGGCGGGCTGGTGCGGGTTCTCGCCGTAGCGCAGGGTGTGCTCGCGCTCCCAGGTGGCGCCGAGGAAGTCGGGGAACCGCGACTCGTCCACCGGCGCGTACTCGGAGGCGAACCAGGAGGCGACCGCGACGTCGTACGCGGCCGTGTGCTGGAAGGCCTCGGCGGCGAGACGCTTGCGGGCGGTGAGGTCGAAGCCGCCGTCCTTCACCGCGGCGAGGACGTCCGCGTACCGGGCGGGGCTGGTGACCACGGCCACGGAGGGGTGGTTCTTGGCGGCGGCGCGGACCATGGACGGGCCGCCGATGTCGATCTGCTCGACGCACTCGTCGGGCGTCGCGCCGGAGGCGACCGTCTCGCGGAACGGGTAGAGGTTGACGACGACCAGGTCGAACGGCTCGACGCCGAGGTCGGCCAGCTGGCGCTGGTGGTCCTCGATGCGCAGGTCGGCGAGGATGCCCGCGTGCACCTTCGGGTGCAGCGTCTTGACCCGGCCGTCCAGGCACTCGGGGAAGCCGGTGAGCTCCTCGACCTTGGTGACGGGGACGCCGGCGGCGGCGATGCGGGAGGCGGTGGACCCGGTGGAGACGAGGTCGACGCCGGCCTCGTGGAGCCCCTGGGCGAGCTCCTCGAGCCCGGTCTTGTCGTAGACGCTGACGAGCGCCCGGCGAATCGGCCGCTTGTTGCTCTCGGCGGTCACTGGATAACTACCTTTCGTCCCTCAATGCGATAGCCGTTGCGGGCGAGGCGCCCCACGACATCGACGAGCAGGCTTCGCTCGACTTCCTTGATGCGCTCGTGCAGCGCGCTCTCGTCGTCCTCGTCCCGGATCTCCACCACGCCCTGCGCGATGATCGGCCCGGTGTCGACGCCGTCGTCGACGAAGTGGACGGTGCATCCGGTGACCCTGGCGCCGTACGCGAGCGCGTCCCGCACACCGTGGGCTCCCGGGAAACTGGGCAGCAGGGCGGGGTGCGTGTTGACGAACCGCCCGCCGAACCGCGCCAGGAACTGCTTCCCCACTATCTTCATGAACCCGGCGGACACCACGAGGTCCGGCTCGTACGCGGCGACGGCCTCGGCGAGCGCCGCGTCCCACTCCTCGCGGGTGCCGTGGTCCTTGACCCGGCACACGAAGGTCGGCAGCCCGGCGCGCTCGGCACGGGCGAGCCCCTCGATCCCGCCGCGGTCCGCGCCGACGGCCACGATCTCGGCGCCGTAGGCCCCGGGTCCCGCCTCCGCGACGGCGTCCATCAGTGCCTGCAGGTTCGTACCGGATCCGGAGACCAGGACGACGAGGCGTTCGGCCGCGGACTCAGCCACGGACTCGGCCGCCGGCTCGGCCACCGATTCGGCCACGGGCTCGGCCACGGGAGGGCCCTTTCTCGGGGGGTCTTTGTGCGGTCGTACGAATGCATCGCGCCCCGGGATACGGGGAAGTCTACGAAGCGGTCGACCGTCAGCAACGATACCGGCAGCACACCGGGCCCCCACGGGACGGGGGCGCGGCCGGAAGGTAGCGTCTGGAAAGCACCCGCCCGGGAACACGGCGGAGCACGGGGAACGCCTCGCTCGCGCGGGACGTTGACCAAGGAAGGGTGACAGCGATTCCACAGGTCACCCGGCTCCTGGAGCCACCCGCACCAGCCATATCGCCCATACCGACTCCGATTCCGGTTCCGATACCGCCCAGTTCCGGTACCGCCCAGTTCTGACACCGCTCCCAGTCCCGATACCGCTTGTCGATTCCAAGGGGAAGACGCACACCTGATGCCGGACCGCAGCCTCCGACTCCCTCCGCTCCTGCTGCACGAGCGGCACTCCTCCGCCCCGAGCTCCGGACCGCGCTCGGGCGGTGAGGTGCCCTCGTCGCCGCCGCAGGAGGGCGGGGACACGCCGAAGACCGGGCAGGACACCGGCGACCGGCGCGGATCCCAGGCACCCTCCGACGACAACCCGTTCGCGCCGCCGCCCGAGGGGGCGCCGGACCGGCCCTGGCAGCCGCGGCGGCCCGCGGGCGGGCAGGAAGCGGAGGACGAGGGCGGCCGCTCGCCCTGGGGCAGCCAGTGGAGCGACCGGCAGCCCGGCCGCGCCTCGGGCGGCGGCTTCGGCGAGCGCCCCCGCCCCTCCGGCGGCCAGAACGGCCCGGGTGGACCGGGCGGACCGGGTGGACCGGGTGGACCGGGTGGCCAAGGCGGGCCCGAGGGCGGTCCGGGTGCCGGTATGCGCTGGGACCCGACGGACCCGGTCCAGCGGCGCGCCCGCTACGCGCTGCTGTCCGGCCTGTGGGCGTCCTTCTTCGCCCTCTTCGCCTGGCCGTCCGTCGCCCTGCTGCTCGGCGCGCTGGCCCTCTACTGGGGCATCAGCTCGCTGCGCGGCAAGGCCGGCGACAAGGCCGGCGGTCCGGCCGCCGGTGACGCGCCCTTGGCCAAGTCCGCACCGGGCGCCCGCCCCCAGACGACGGCGGCGATCACCGGTATCGTCCTGGCCTCCCTGGGCCTCGTCATGGTCGCCGCGACGTTCACCGCGCAGCTGGTCTACCGGGACTACTACACCTGCACGAACGACGCGCTCACGACGGCTTCGCAGGAGTCCTGCGACAGGCACCTCCCCGAGGAACTGCAGGGCATCCTGAGCTCGCGCTGACCGCGCGAGCGCCTCGCGTACGGGGACGGGGACGGGGCGGCCGGCTGCTCAAAGCGCCTCACGGTCGTCGTCCGGCCATGAGGAGTCCACGACGGGCTCCGCGGCGTCGGCGGCGACCGCGGAATCCGTGACATGCACGGTGGTCGTGGTGCCGTTGAGGCCGTTGCTTCCTGCGGTGTCGTTGGGGCTCTTGGCGCCTTCGGCGTCCACGGGCAGGAAGTCGTACGGCTCGAACGGGGCGTTCCCGGTGGTCCCGGTCGCCGCGGGTTCGGACCCCCGCCGCTTGCGCCACCCGGACCACACGCCCCGCGGCAGTACGCGGTGCAGGGGGCTTGGCCGGGGGCTCGGCCGGGGGCTCGGCCGGGGGCTTGGCCGGGAGTTCGGCCGAGGGCCTGGCCGACGACCCAGTCTCCAGCCCTTCCGGAGTCCCCGGGCCTCCTTGCGCGCCCTCCGCTCCTTCCGGTCCCGTGTCCCGCGCGCCCTCGCCCCGAGCGCCACCGGCACTCCCACCACAGTCGTCCAGACCACCGCGGCAGCTCCCGCCTGCCACCACACCGGACCGACGTGACTCAACGTGGCCACGCCCAGACCGCCGCCGGACAGGGCCGCGAGACCGGCCACGGCAAGGCCGCACAGCAGGGACGCACAGACCGTCGTGGCCAGAGTCCGGCGGCGGGACCAGGGCGATCCTTCTTCCCGGTTCCGGCTCACCGTGCCTCTGCCCTCGCGGTCCGCACAGCTGTCCCCGTGGTGCGCGCCCCTGCTCCCGCGCGCCGCGGCCGCGGTGAACCAGCCCACCGCCACCCCCGCGGCCGACGGCACCGCGCCCACCGCCCACAGCAGTGGTGACCCGTACACGCTGGTGCCCGTGTCCGGCACGGCCGACAGGAGCGGGAAGGGCAGCAGCAGGGAGTCCGGGGGTGCGGGAGCGAGCGGTGCCGTCATCCGGCCCGCACCCAGCGCGAAACCCGGCCCCAGTCCGTACGAGACCGCCCACACCACCGCGTTCGGCACCAGGGTCACGCACAGCAGCAGGACGGCGAACCGGCCCGACCACACGTCCGTGAGCCGGACGAAGGCCGCCCGGCCGGTGTCGCCGTGCAGCACCAGGGACAGCGCGACGAGCAGTGCGCCCCCGCCGGCCAGCACCGCCGTACCCGCGCCCGCGGCCCGCCCGGCGACGGCCAGCCGCTGCCGTGCGAGCGGGCCGGGCCGTCCGCCGAGCCACCCCGGCAGCGGGCCGCGCGGTCTTCCGTACGCCGTCCACACGCCCGCGCCCGCTGCGCCCGCCGCGAGCAGCGGTACGCACCCCGCGGCCCACGGCCAGGACGGGCGGGGCTCGCCCCCGAGGGCGTACAGCGCGACCCCTGCGCCGACGACCGTGTACGCCGTCACGACGCCCGTCCACGCCGAGCGCGGGGCGACCGTGGGATCGACCGCCGCGTTCCGCGCCGCGCGGTGCACGAGCCACACCGGGAGGGTGAGCAGCAGGAGCGGGGTGACACCGACGGGGGCGGGGATGCCGGAGAGGGTGTCGGTACGGACGAGTTCGGTGCCGTGAGCGAGCAGCCACAGCGCCGCCGTGACGTGCGCCACCCCGCTCGGTCCGCTGTCCGGGTAGGGCGAGGTGATCCACAGCAGTGTCACCGGAACGGCGAACGCCGCGAGCCCCAGTCCCGCCGCGACGACTCCGGCCAGCAACGCCACGGCGATCCCGGACGGCCGAGCACGCAGTCGACCGAACAGGCGCCCTAGTGGACGGGTGAGCGGACGGACGGCTGCACAGGTCGGCGGGGAGGAGACCGGGCAGGCCGGTTCGTCGGCGGGATCGCTCGTGTGAGTCACGACGCTCATGCTCCCAACGACACGCGCTTCACCGGCGTAACAGAGGAATCATGGATGTGTCGCACAAAATGCTTTTATGTGGTTTTCCGTACGCAGGAGTACGAAGGCTTCGAAGGCCAGGCCCGACACGGAGGCCGGCTCCGACTCGGGCTCGAACACGGCCACGCCCGGGACCGGGGCCGGGGCCGGGACCCGGACCGGGACCACGTCCGGTATCGAACGCGATACCGGGTCCGGGGTTGGGGCCGGGTCCAGGGCCGATGACGCAGCCGAGGGGCACGGACGGCCGCACGGCGACTCCGCGACGGAGCCGGAGCGCTCGCCTCCGCCCCTGGCCGCCGAGCAGGCCTTCGACGCCCTCTACGCAGGCTGCGCCCCCGCCCTCGTACGGCAGGCCCTCCTGCTCACCGGGCGGTCGCGGTTCGCCCACATGTCCGTGGAACGTGCCTTCCAGCTCGCCTGGCAGCACTGGCCGGAGGTGGCCGTCGACCGGGATCCGGCGGGGTGGGTGCGGGCCGCGGCTCACGAGTACGCGCTCTCGCCCTGGCACCGGGCACGCGGATGGGGTCTCCGGCGGCCTCGCGGGTGGCCTCGGGGAGGAGAACGCGAGGGAGTCCGCAGGTGGGCCCGGGAAAGCGGTCCTCCCTCGTCCGGAGCGGCATCATCCTCGTCCAAGGCGGCATCGGCCTCATGCCCAGCGGCATCGGCCTCATCCGCACCGGCGTCGGCCCCGGTCGACCGGCCCCTGCTCGACGTACTGCTGAAACTGCCGCCGCCGTACCGCCGCACCTTGCTGCTGCACGACGGCCTCGGGCTCGGCCTCGCGGAGACGGCCGCCGAGGTCGAGGCGAGCACGCCGGCCGCGGCGGGCCGGCTGCTGAACGCGCGGGAGGCTGTCGCCGCTCGGCTGCCGCACCTCGCCGACCCCGAGGCGCTGCGGCGCGGGCTGCGCGAGGCGCTGGAGGGGGCGGACGCGCCGGCCGCGCGCACGGTCACGGCGGAACTCGTCCGGTGCGGCGGCGAACGCCGTGCCCGGCGCTGGGTCCGGGCGGCCGCCACCTGCACGGTCCTGCTGGTGACCACGACCGTGCTCACCCTGAACAGCGCTCCCGACCGCTACGAGGCGCCGGTGTCCCCGGGCGCGCTGGTCCAGGGGGTGCCGCCACGGGTGGCTCCCGGCCCGCTCTCCCACGAACAGCTCAAACTGCGCGAGAAGCTGCGACTGGAGACGGCCCGGGGGCCCCATCGTCTGGTGCCGGAGGTGCACTGACCGGAACGGGACCAAGGGTGCTCCGGCGAACTGGACCGTGTTCGGCCGGAACGCGGGCGGGCCCGCACCCCCTCGATGCTCGTTGAGGGTGCGGGCCCGTCGCCGTACGAGAGTCACCGTGGCCCCGCGGTCGCGGTACCGGTGACTCGGCCGGGCGGTCAGCCGTTCAGGATCTCGCGCGCCAGCTTGGCCGTCTCGGTCGGGGTCTTGCCGACCTTGACGCCCGCGGCCTCGAGGGCCTCCTTCTTGGCCTGTGCCGTGCCGGAGGAGCCGGAGACGATGGCGCCGGCGTGGCCCATGGTCTTGCCCTCGGGCGCGGTGAAGCCCGCGACGTAGCCGACGACCGGCTTGGTCACGTTCTCCTTGATGAAGTCGGCCGCGCGCTCCTCGGCGTCGCCGCCGATCTCACCGATCATCACGATCAGGTCGGTGTCGGCGTCGGCCTCGAACGCGGCGAGCGCGTCGATGTGCGTGGTGCCGATGACCGGGTCGCCACCGATGCCGACGGCGGACGAGAAGCCGATGTCACGCAGCTCGTACATCATCTGGTACGTCAGCGTGCCGGACTTCGACACCAGGCCGATGCGGCCCGGCTTGGTGATGTCGCCCGGGATGATGCCGGCGTTCGACTGGCCCGGGGTGATGAGGCCGGGGCAGTTCGGGCCGATGATCCGGGTCTTGTCGCCCTTCTCGACGGCGTACGCGTAGAACGCGGCCGAGTCGTGCACCGCGATGCCCTCGGTGATGACGACCGCGAGCGGGATCTCGGCGTCGATCGCCTCGACCACGGCGGACTTGGCGAAGGCCGGCGGGACGAAGAGGACGGAGACGTTGGCGCCCGTCTTCTCGATCGCCTCGGCGACCGTGCCGAAGACCGGGATCTCGGTGCCGTCGACGTCCACGGTCGTGCCCGCCTTGCGCGGGTTGACGCCACCGACGATGTTCGTGCCGTCGGCCAGCATGAGCTTGGTGTGCTTCATGCCCGTGGCACCGGTCATGCCCTGGACGATGACCTTGCTGTCCTTGTTGAGGAAGATAGCCATGGCTGTGGTGTCCCTCGTCCCTTACTTCGCGGCCGCGAGCTCGGCGGCCTTGTCGGCCGCGCCGTCCATGGTGTCCACGCGCTGCACCAGCGGGTGGTTGGCGTCGGAGAGGATCTTGCGGCCGAGCTCCGCGTTGTTGCCGTCGAGGCGGACGACCAGCGGCTTGCTGACGTCCTCGCCCCGGTCGGCGAGCAGCTGCAGCGCCTGGACGATGCCGTTGGCGACCTCGTCGCAGGCGGTGATGCCACCGAAGACGTTGACGAAGACGGACTTGACGTCCGGGTCACCGAGGATGATCTCGAGGCCGTCGGCCATGACCTGCGCGGAGGCGCCGCCGCCGATGTCGAGGAAGTTGGCGGGCTTCACGCCGCCGTGGGCCTCGCCGGCGTACGCGACGACGTCGAGGGTGCTCATGACGAGACCCGCTCCGTTGCCGATGATGCCGACCTCGCCCTCGAGCTTGACGTAGTTGAGGCCCTTGGCCTTGGCCGCGGCCTCGAGGGGGTTGGCCGCCGCCTTGTCCTCGAGCTCCTCGAAGTCGGGGTGACGGAACTCGGCGTTCGCGTCCAGGGACACCTTGCCGTCGAGGGCGATGACGTCACCGGAGGCGACCTTGGCCAGCGGGTTGACCTCGACGAGGAGGGCGTCCTCCTTGACGAAGGTCTCCCACAGCGTCACCAGCACGTCGGCGACCTTGTCGGCGACCTCGGCCGGGAACTGCGCCGCGGCCACGATCTCCTGGGCCTTCTCCTTGGTGACGCCGGCGTTGGCGTCGACCGGGATCTTGGCGAGCTTCTCGGGGGTGGTCGCCGCGACCTCCTCGATGTCCATGCCGCCCGCGACGGAGGCCATGGCGAGGAAGGTGCGGTTCGTCCGGTCGAGGAGGTACGAGACGTAGTACTCCTCGAGGATCTCCGGAGCCGTCTCGGCGATCATCACCTTGTGGACCGTGTGGCCCTTGATGTCCATGCCGAGGATGTCCGTCGCGCGGGCGACGGCCTCGTCCGGGGTGGCGGCCAGCTTCACGCCACCGGCCTTGCCACGGCCACCGACCTTGACCTGGGCCTTGACGACCGACTTGCCGCCCAGGCGCTCGGTCGCCGCGCGTGCCGCCTCAGGCGTCTCGATGACTTCACCGGCCAGCACCGGTACACCGTGCTTGGCGAAGAGGTCCCTCGCCTGGTACTCGAACAGGTCCACGCGCGTCCGTCCCTATCAGTGATCTCGCGGTTCGTTGGATGCGTGGGCGTGCCGCGAAGGGCAACGTGACGTCCGCTCTGTCACAGGGGGTGCGCACACGGTGTCCGAGCGCGCGGCATGTCCGTCTCGCAGGTTATCGCCGCTTGCGGAGGGTCTCTAAATCACAGATCACACATGAGCGGTGATACCTGTCACATGGTGCCGCCGTCGCGGGGCCCGCCCGGCACCCGCACGGAACCCCCGTCGAGCCGCCGCCGAACGCCCACATGTCCCCCACGCCGCCCTCATAGATCCTGACCGGGCCCCCGGTGGGCCCCGCCGGGCCCCACCGGCCCGGTAGTTCTTGTGGCACTCCGTGCCGCGCGGCACGGAGTGCCACCCGTCACCCGCCACCCGCCACCCGCCACCCGCCACCCGGAGGTGCTCACGCCGCGTCCGGTATCGGGAGCGGGCGCTTCTCGATGGCTGCGGCCATGACCTCGGGAAAGAGGTCGGGTGTGCAGGCGAACGCCGGTGCGCCGAGGGCCGCGAGCGCCGCCGCGTGCTCCCGGTCGTAGGCGGGCGCGCCCTCGTCGGAGAGGGCCAGCAGCGTCACGAACCGCACCCCCGACGCCTGCATGGCCGCCACCCGCTTCAGCATCTCGTCGCGTATCCCGCCCTCGTACAGGTCGCTGATCAGGACCACCACCGTCTCCGCGGGCCGGCTGATCTGCGACTGGCAGTACGCCAGCGCCCGGTTGATGTCCGTACCGCCGCCGAGCTGGGTGCCGAAGAGGACGTCGACCGGATCCTCCAGCTGGTCCGTCAGGTCGACCACCGCCGTGTCGAAGACGACGAGCCGGGTGTCGATGGACCGCATGGAGGCGAGCACGGCGCCGAAGACCGACGCGTAGACGACGGACGCCGCCATCGACCCCGACTGGTCGATACAGAGGACGACCTCCTTCTTCACCGACTGCGAGGCCCGCCCGTACCCGATGAGCCGCTCGGGCACGACCGTCCCGTACTCCGGCAGGTAGTTCTTCAGATTGGCCGCGATCGTGCGGTTCCAGTCGATGTCGTGGTGACGCGGCCGGCTGATCCGCGCGCTGCGGTCCAGGGCGCCGGTGAGCGTGGCCCTGGTCCGGGTGGCGAGCCGCTTCTCCAAGTCCTCGACGACCTTGCGCACGACGGCCCGGGCGGTCTCCTTGGTCGTCTCCGGCATCGCCTTGTTCAGGGAGAGCAGCGTGCCGACCAGATGGACGTCGGCCTCCACCGCCTCCAGCATCTCCGGCTCCAGCAGCAGCGTGGCCAGCCCGAGCCGGTCGATGGCGTCCCGCTGCATGACCTGCACGACGGAGGACGGGAAGTACGTACGGATGTCGCCCAGCCAGCGGGCGACCGAGGGCGCCGACGCCCCGAGCCCCGCCGAGCGCTCCCGCCCGGCCTGCGGCTTGTTCCGCTTCTCCCCGTTCCCGTAGAGCGCGGTGAGCGCCCCGTCCATGGCGGCGTCCCGCCCGGAGAGCGCGCGGCCCGTCCCGTCGGCCGCGTCACCGCCGAGCACGAGCCGCCAGCGCCGCAGTCTCTCGTCGGCGGCCGACGGGTCGGCCGCCGCTTCCCCGGCGTCCGCCGCACCGGTCGGACCCGTCACACCCGCCGCACCCGTCAAGCCCGTCGAACCCTCCGGCCGGCTCACCGCTCCCGTACTCATCCGCCCACCCCCACAAGACCGTCATTGTTCTCGGCACCGTCGGCATCGTCGGCACCGTCCTCGTACAGGCCGAGCAGCAGGCGCAGTACCGGCAGTACGGCGTCCGCCCGCCCGGCGTCGTGCTCGGCCGCGAAGCCCGGGGTCGCCGGACCCACGGCCACCGTGCTCCCCCGCCGGCCGGGGCCGCGCCGCACCAGTTCGCCGAGTGTTCGGCGCACCCCGGGCTCGTACGCCGAGAACGTCCGCCGCAGCAGCGGGAGCACATCGGTGAACGCCTCCCCCGGCACCGCGCTCAACCACGCGTCCACCAGCCCCAGCAGCCGCTCGTCGTGCACGAGCAGCATTCCGCCGCCCGCCCCTCCCCCGACGAACCCCTCGATCCACGCGGCCGCGTCGGCCGGCGCGGTCCCCGGTGACAGCACCAGCCCCATGAGACGGGCGGTGTCGTCAGGCGCCAGCTCCCCGTCGTCCAGCAGGAGCCGCACCGCCCGGCCGCGGATGACGCCGGGAACGGTGTCGCGTCGTGACAGCACCTGGAGGACGGAGTGCCAGCGGGCCCGCAGGCCGCCGTGGGTCTCCGCCGCCGTCTCCCCCAGCAGGCCCACCGCTCCGTGGACCTCGTCCACATGGCTCCGCATCCGCGCCGCGGCCTCCTGGTCGAGCGCGGCGCACGCGGGCGGCAGGCCGACGAAGACCCGTTCGGCCAGGCCCGCCGCGACCTCCGCCAGCGCCCGGGTGTCCGTGGCCCGGACGTCTCCGTAGCGCAGCGAACGCACCAGCGCGGGAAGGGCCTGCGCGAGGTGCCCCACATCCGCGTCGAGCGCGGCACGGTCCGCGAGTATCCGCATCACCACGGGCAGGGCGTCCGGCAGCCCGGCCAGGAGGCAGTGCTCGGCGAGACCGGTGACGTCGGCGAGCGACTGCGCGGTCACGGCGTCCGCCTCGGCCTTGGCGGTCGCCGCCGACAGCACGGTCGTGCCCCACACCCCGGCCTCGGCGATCCGCACCGACAACTCCGGCTCCCAGCGCAGCCGCCAGGTCTCGCGGAAGGTGCCCGTGCTGCCGCGAGAGGCTGTGGGTTCGCCCCACGCGACCCCGATCAACCGGAGCCGGTGCAGCAGCCGGCTGCGTCCGGCGTCGGTCTCCTTGCGCAGGTCGAACTCCGCCTCCCGCTCCAGCGCCTCCGGTTTGAGGCGCAGCCTGCGCTGGAGCCGGGCCAGATCGCGTTGGAGCGGCACCGCCGGCGCCGACTCGGGCACCTCGCCCAGCACGTCGCCGACCACGAGCCGGTCGTGCACGAGGCCCAGCGGCACGTCCGAACCCTCGCACATGACGGCCCGTACGGCGTCGGTCGTCTCGGTGAGGCCCGGCAGCGGGCGTCCGCGCATCGCCGCCAGCGTCCCGGCGAGCCGCACCGCCTCGATGACGTGCGCGGAGGACACGAGGTGGTCCTCCTCGCGCAGCAGCCCGGCCACCTTGGTCATCCACCGCTCGACGGGACGGTCGGGCGCGCCGAACAGGTGCCCGTACCAGCCCGGCGACTCGATGCCCGCCCCGTAGCCGCTGACCCGGGACAGTCTGCGGTGCGTCCACGGCACCCAGGTCATGTCGGCCTTGACCTTCGGCAGCCCCTTCAGCAGTGTCCGGTCGGCGGTGACGGTGCGCTTCTCCCGCAGTGCGGGGACGTGCCAGGCCCCGCACACCACGGCGACCTCGTCCGCGAACTCCTTCCGGGCGGCCCTCACCTGGAGCCGCATGTACGCCTCCCGCACCAGGTCCCGGTCGTGCCCGCCGGTCCCGTACGTCTCCCGCAGCGCCGCCATGGCGTCCCCGAGCGCCACGAACGGACCGAACACGTCCCCGTCCGTCCCCCTGTGTTCGACCGCGTCCTCCCACCACCGCTCGGGGTCGTCGTACCCGGCGGCCTCAGCCAGCGCCGCGAGCGGGTCCACCCGGACGGTCTCACCGGCGTCCCGGGGCGGAGCGTCCGGGCCGGGCTCCGTTTCCTCCGTCCCGCCGGGGCGGGGACCGGTGCGGTCCGTGGTGGGCTCCTCCTTGCCCCATGCCAGGCTGTGCGCGGCCGGGAGGTCGATGAAGCGGGCCGGGACCTCGTGCTCCACGGCCCAGCGGATCGCCACCCACTCCGGGGAGAACTCGGCGAGCGGCCAGAAGGCGGAGCGACCGGGCTCGTCCACGGCGTGGGCGAGGAGGGCGACCGGTGGCCGCATGTCCTCGTCGGCGGCGAGCGGGATCAACCCGTCCGCCTCCGGCGGGCCTTCGATCAGTACGACGCGGGGGCGCGCCTCCTCCAGCGCGGCCCGCACCGCCCGTGCCGACCCCGGGCCGTGGTGCCGCACACCGAGCAGCAGCGGTCCGTCACCGTACGCCCACGCCCGCGGCCCGGTGCCGTCCATGCCGGTTCCCTCGTCGATACCGGTCCCCTCGTCGATGCCGGTCACACGCTCCCCCTGTATGTCCCGCGCTTCCGGCTCTCCCGGCTGTCTCGGCTGTCTCGGCTGTCTCGGCTCCGGCCGGAAGTCCCGCGCCGTCGCTCCGCGTCCACCGGTTCCGCCCGTCCCCGCGGGCGCGGCGACCGGTCACCGTTCATGCGCTGACCTCCCGGCACGCCCGGTAGAAGTCGGTCCATCCGTCGCGCTCGCGGACCACCGCCTCCAGGTACTCCTGCCAGATGACACGGTCGGCCGCCGGGTCGCGGACGACGGCGCCGAGGATGCCGGCGGCCACGTCGGAGGCGCGCAGCACGCCGTCGCCGAAGTGGGCCGCCAGCGCCAGGCCGTTCGTGACGACGGAGATCGCCTCGGCGGTGGACAGCGTGCCGCTGGGCGACTTGAGTTTCGTACGGCCGTCGGCCGTCACCCCGTCCCGCAGCTCACGGAAGACCGTCACGACACGACGGATCTCGTCGATGCCGTCGGGCGCCGTCGGCAGGTCGAGGGAGCGTCCGAGCTGGTCGACGCGGCGGGAGACGATGTCGACCTCGGCGTCGGCGCTCTCCGGGAGGGGCAGCACCACGGTGTTGAAGCGGCGGCGCAGGGCGCTCGACAGCTCGTTCACACCGCGGTCACGGTCGTTGGCCGTGGCGATCAGGTTGAAGCCGCGCACGGCCTGCACCTCCTGCCCCAGCTCCGGTATGGGCAGCGTCTTCTCGGACAGGATCGTGATCAGCGTGTCCTGGACGTCCGCCGGGATGCGGGTGAGCTCCTCCACCCGGGCCGTCATCCCCTCGGCCATGGCCCGCATGACCGGGCTCGGTACGAGTGCGTCCCGGCTCGGTCCGTGGGCGAGCAGCTGCGCGTAGTTCCAGCCGTAGCGGATCGCCTCTTCCGGTGTGCCCGCCGTGCCCTGCACGAGGAGCGTCGAGTCACCGCTGACCGCCGCGGCCAGGTGCTCCGACACCCAGGTCTTCGCGGTGCCCGGCACACCGAGGAGGAGCAGGGCGCGGTCGGTGGCGAGAGTGGTGACGGCGACCTCGACGATCCGGCGCGGCCCCACGTACTTCGGCGTGATCACCGTGCCGTCGGGCAGGGTGCCGCCGAGCAGATAGGTGGCCACGGCCCACGGCGAGAGCTTCCAGCGGGCCGGCCGGGGCCGGTCGTCCTGTGCGGCCAGCGCGGTGAGTTCGGCGGCGAAGGCGTTCTCGGCGTGCGGACGGAGCGCTTCGGCCGCTGCTTGTTCCGCGGGCGTGTGCCCGCTCGTGGGCGCGCCCGGACCCGCGGGCGCCTTCGCGGACGCGGACTGGTTGCGGCTGTCGTCGACGGTCGTCGGGTCATCGGAAACAGGCATGACGGAGTCCCCCTCCAGCTCGGCCGGTGCCGGCCGCTTCGGATCTGGTGACCACCGTGCACCACGCCACTGACAATCCGTTCCGACCTGCGGAAACGCCCACGCCGAGGCCGATTGTCAGTGGTGGGTCCTACCTTCGAGGACATGACTCAGCAGGGGGTGCGCTGGACGGCTGAGCAGGTGCTGGCACTGGCGCCTGACGCCGCTTCACGCAAAGCGGGCAGCAAACTCGGCGTGGCCGGGCCGTGGTCGGAGGCGGGCAGTTCTGACGAGGGGACGGTGTGGGGACTGTGCAAGGGCAGTGGCAGCAAGCCGTATCAGACGGTCATCGACGTCGCGGACGCCGACGGGCCCGCGTACAAGTGCAGTTGTCCGAGCCGCAAGTTCCCGTGCAAGCACGCGCTGGGGCTGCTGCTGCTCTGGGCGGGCGGGGACGTCGTGGTGCCACGTGCGCAGGCGCCCGACTGGGCGGAGCAGTGGCTGTCCGGGCGGAGGCAGCGCGCCGAGGCCCGGAGGACGACGACGGGCGCGGCATCTGGGGCCGCGCCGGCTGACCCGGAGGCGGCGCGCCGCAGGGCGGAACGGCGCGCCGAGCGGATCACCGCCGGGGCGACCGAGCTGGAGCAGCGGCTGGCCGATCTGCTGCGGGGCGGCCTGGCGGGGGCCGAGCAGGCCGGGTACGGGCTCTGGGAGGAGACGGCGGCCCGCATGGTGGACGCCCAGGCCCCGGGCCTCGCCGCTCGGGTGCGGGAACTGGGCGCCCTGCCGGGTACGGGTGCCGGCTGGCCGGTGCGGCTGCTGGAGGAGTGCGCGCTGCTCCACCTGCTCGACCAGGGCTGGCTGCGGCGTGACCGGCTGCCGGCCCGCCTCGCGGCCACGGTCCGCGCCCGGGTCGGGCTGCCCGGCTCGCCGGACGGTCCGCCGGTCCGGGACCGCTGGCTGGTCCTCGCGCAGTACGACACGGTGGACGCCCGCCTGACGACCCGGCGGATCTGGTTGTACGGCGCCGGGTCCGGCCGTACGGCGCTGCTCCTCTCCTACGGGGCGGCCGGGCGGGCTCCGGAGCTGACGCTGCCGGTGGGACTGGCTCTCGACGCGGAGGTGTCGGCGCATCCCGGAGCGGGGCAACTGCGGGCCACTCTCGGCGAGCGGTTCGCACCGCCTGAGCCCGCGGGGACGCGGCCCTCGGGGATGACCACGGCGGAGGCCGCGACCCGGTACGGCGACGCCCTGCGCGACGACCCGTGGCTGGAGTCCGTCCCGGCCACCCTGGCGCGGGTGATACCGACTCCGGTCGGCGAATCCTGGCAGCTGGCGGACGCGGACGGCGACCTGGCCCTGCCCCTGACACCGGCCGCTCGTTCGCGCCCGGGGCTGTGGCGCCTCGCCGCCCTCTCCGGCGGCGAGCCCGTGACGGTGTTCGGCGAATGCGGCCACCGAGGGTTCACCCCCCTGACCGCCTGGCCGGACGGAAAAGGGGAGGCGGTGAGGTTGTGCTGAGACACGGCCGTACCCGGCGACGCTCGGGCGGACCACGCGACGGGCCTCCCTGACCGACGTACCGATCACCGGCCCCGCGATCACCGGTCCCGCGGCCACCGACCACCCTCCACCCGACCACCCGACGAAGGGGACACATCATGAACGGCACCACCACTCCCCCGGAAGCGAACGGGCACGGCGGAAGCCCTTGGGATGAGCTCGTCACCGTGGCGCTGCTGGGCACGGACCGGCGGCCGGCCCCGGGGCCCGCGACCGGGCGGGAAGCGCCTGTGGCGCTGCTGGACGCGGCAGCCGTGGAGACCGTGCGGCGCCGTGCGGGCCTGCGGCCGGCG
>NZ_JAVRHI010000375.1:0-33165 GCF_034105845.1 Streptomyces sp. CRN 30
CCACGGCGGCCCGCCCGCCGGTGGCGGCGGTCTCGCGCGGGACTTCTCGACGGTCGCGGGCGCGGCGGCCGTCGGTTCCGCCGCGATCGGCGGCGCGATGTACCTCCGGACGCGCCGCCGCCGCGCCGATGGCGCTGCGTAGAGGCGTCCAGCGGTTCCGGCCGCGGACGCGCGCCTACCGCCTGGCGAGGACGGCCGTGATGGCCGTCTCGCTGGTGGTGGGCGGCTTCTGGTGGGCCCACGACGACGAAGCCGCCGAGCCCGCCGAGGTGGCCGGGGTGCGCACCGACGCGCGTGGTGCGGGGGCACCACGCGCGTCGGAGTCCCCGCGGACCGTCCCCGCCCCCTCGGACCCCGTCCCGTCCACGCCCGCCCCCTCGCTCTCCACCCGCCCGGCCCCCGCTCCGTCCGCACCGGCTTCCCGGCAGCCGTCCGCTCCGGCCACCCGTTCTCCGGCGCCGGTCGCGCCGCGTCCGCTGCCGCCCTCCCGGGCGGTCCGCGTCGACATCCCGCACCTCGAGATCGAGGCGCCCGTCACCGGCCTCCGCCTCGACGAGCGGCGCCGGCTGCCCGCCCCCGACCAGGGCAGACCCGAACTGGTCGGCTGGTACGAGCAGGGCCCGGCGCCCGGCGGCCCCGGCACCGCGGTCGTCGTCGGCCACCGCGACACCCGCAGGGGGCCCGCCGTCTTCGCGGCGCTCGGTGCCGTCGAGCCCGGCCACGTCGTGGAGGTGCGACGCGCGGACGGGCGCACCGCCGTCTACACGGTGGACACGGTCCGGACGTACCAGAAGGACGGTTTCCCGAACGAGGAGGTGTACGGCCCCCGGGGCCGCCCGGAGCTGCGGGTGATCACCTGTGGCGGCGACTACGACCGCAGGAGCGGCTACGACAGCAACATCGTGGTCTTCGCGCACCTCACGGCGGTCAGGGGGTAGCGCGCGGGTGACGTCCGGCACTCCCGGCCGCCGTCGGGGGCGGTGACGTGCCGGCCCCTCTGGTGGCAGAAAACTATCGCCGCTAGTTTAGGGGCCCGGACGACGCTGCCCGCCCCGGGAGGGACAGGATGAAGGCACACGACGGCATGTACATCGACGGCGCCTGGCGGCCCGCCGCCCAGGCGGACACGATCGAGGTGGTGAACCCCGCCGACGAGCAGGTGATCGCCCGGGTGCCGGCGGGCACGGTGGAGGACGTCGACGCCGCCGTACGGGCCGCGCGCGCCGCCCTCCCCGCCTGGGCCGCCACCCCGCCCGCCGGACGGGGCGCCGTCATCGGGGCCCTGCGCGACGTGCTCGCCGCCCGCCTGGACGAGATCGCCGAGACCGTCACGGCCGAACTGGGCTGCCCGCTCGCCTTCTCACGGAAGGTGCAGGTGGGGCTGCCCCTCCTGGTGGCCGGCGCGTACGCCGAACTGGCCGCGACGTACGCCTTCGAGGAACGGGTCGGCAACTCCACCGTCCTGCACGAGCCGGTCGGCGTGGTCGCCGCGATCACGCCCTGGAACTACCCGCTGCACCAGATCGTCGCCAAGGCCGCCGCCGCGCTCGCCGCGGGCTGCACGGTCGTCCTCAAGCCCGCCGAGGACACCCCGCTGACCGCGCAGCTCTTCGCCGAGGCCGCCGACGAGGCGGGCGTCCCGGCCGGTGTCCTCAACCTCGTCACCGGCCTCGGCCCGGTCGCGGGCCAGGCCCTCGCCGCCCACGAGGGCGTGGATCTGGTCTCCTTCACCGGCTCCACGGCGGTCGGCCGACGCATCGGCGCGACGGCCGGCGCGGCCGTCAAGCGGGTGGCCCTGGAGCTCGGCGGCAAGTCCGCCAACGTGATCCTGCCCAGCGCGGACCTCGACCGGGCGGTCAACGTCGGCGTCGCCAACGTCATGTCCAACTCCGGCCAGACCTGCAGCGCCTGGACCCGCATGCTGGTGCACACCTCGCGGTACGAGGAGGCGGTCGGACTCGCCGCCGCTGCCGCCGCGAAGTACGGCGACCGCATCGGCCCCCTCGTCAACGCCCGGCAGCGGGACCGGGTGCGCGGGTACATCGAGAAGGGGGTCGAGGAGGGGGCGCGGCTGGTCGCGGGCGGCCCGGAGGCCCCGTACGAGCAGGGCTACCACGTCAGCCCGACCGTCCTCGCGGACGTGACACCGGAGATGAGCGTCGCTCAGGAGGAGATCTTCGGCCCGGTGCTCTCGATCCTCCGCTACGAGGACAAGGACGACGCCGTGGCGATCGCCAACGGCACGGTGTACGGGCTCGCGGGCGCCGTGTGGGCGGGGGAGGAGGCGGAGGCGGTGGCCTTCGCACGCCGGCTGGACACCGGGCAGGTGGACATCAACGGAGGGCGCTTCAACCCCCTGGCGCCCTTCGGCGGGTACAAGCAGTCGGGCGTCGGACGCGAACTGGGCGCGTACGGGCTCTCCGAGTACCTCCAGACCAAGTCCCTGCAGTTCTGAGCCGAGACCTGTCGAGTTCCGAGGAGCCGTACGCCATGGACACCACGGGAACCGTGGTCCGCGCCGCCGTCCTGCCCGCCGTCGGCGCTGAGCTGGAGATCACCGGCATCGAACTGCCCGCGCCCGGTCCCGGCCGGGTCCGCGTCCGGCTGGCCGCCGCCGGGGTCTGCCACTCCGACCTGTCGCTGTCCGACGGGACCATGCGGCTGCCGGTACCCGCCGTGCTCGGCCACGAGGGCGCCGGCACCGTCGTCGCCGTCGGGCCCGGTGTCACCCATGTCGCGCCGGGCGACGCGGTCGTGCTCAACTGGGCGCCCGCGTGCGGCGCGTGCCACGCCTGCGGGCTCGGCGAGGTGTGGCTGTGCGCCAACGCCCTCGCCGGAGCCTCGGACATCCACGCGCGCCGTGCCTCCGACGGCCTCGGCCTCCACCCCGGCCTGAACGTCGCCGCCTTCGCGGAGGAGACGGTCGTCGTGGCCGGCTGCGTGCTCCCCGCGCCGGAGGGCGTCCCGCTCACCGACGCGGCCCTGCTCGGCTGCGCCGTCCTCACCGGGTACGGCGCCGTGCACCACGCGGCGAAGGTCCGGCCCGGCGAGACGGTCGCGGTGTTCGGCGCCGGCGGGGTCGGCCTGGCCGCGCTCCAGTCGGCGCGCGTGGCGGGCGCGTCCCGCCTGATAGCGGTGGACGTCTCCCCGGAGAAGGAGGAACTGGCCCGCGCCGCGGGCGCCACCGACTACGTCGTCGCGTCCGACGCCACGGCCCGCGACATCCGCGCCCTCACCGGCCGGCAGGGCGTCGACGTCGCCGTCGAGTGCGTGGGCCGCGCGGTCACCATCCGCACGGCCTGGGAGTCCACCCGGCGCGGCGGCCGCACCACGGTCGTCGGCATCGGCGGCAAGGACCAGCAGGTCACCTTCAACGCCCTGGAGATCTTCCACTGGGGCCGCACGCTCGCGGGCTGCGTCTACGGCAACTGCGACCCGGCGCGGGACCTCCCCGTCCTCGCCACCCACGTCCGGGAGGGCCGGCTCGACCTGGGCACCCTCGTCACGGAGCGGATCGCGCTGGAGGGCGTCCCGGCGGCCTTCGCGCGCATGCGCGCGGGCAGGGGAGGACGGGCGCTGGTGGTCTTCCAGTAGGTCGCGCGCGCCCACGGACGCTCCGGCGCCCGCCGAACCGTCCCACGCGGTCGGCCGCACCCGCTACGCGGTCGGCCGCACCTGTGCGTACTGCTGCGCCAGCCCGTCCAGCAGCGCCGTCAGTCCGGTCTCGAAGGCCCGTTCGTCGATCTTCTCCTGCCGGTCGGCGAGGAGGTGGGCCTGGCCGAGGTGGGGGTAGTCGGCGGGGTCGTACGCCGCCTCGTCGTCGACGAAGCCGCCCGCGAAGGAGCCGAGGGCGGAGCCCATGACGAAGTAGCGCATCAGGGCGCCGATGGAGGTGGCCCGGTCCGGGGGCCAGCCCGCCTTGACCAGGGCGCCGAAGACGGCGTCGGCGACGCGCAGGCCGGCCGGGCGGCGGCCGGGACCGCGGGCGAGGACGGGCACGATGTTCGGGTGGTCGCGCAGGGCCGCCCGGTAGGAGAGGGCCCAGTCGTGCAGCGCCGTCCGCCAGTCCCGGCCGTCCTCGAACATCGACAGGTCGACCCGCGCGCTCACCGAGTCCGCCACCGCCTCCAGGATCTCGTCCTTGGTGCGGAAGTGGTTGTAGAGGGACGGGCCGCTGACGCCCAGTTCGGCGGCGAGACGGCGGGTGGAGAGTGCCGCCAGGCCCTCCGCGTCCACCAGCCGCCCCGCCACGGAGACGATCCGGTCGGTGCTCAGCAGGGGCTTGCGCGGTCGGGCCATGGCGCACATAGTAGGGCTGCGACGTAAAACTAGCAGTGGTAGTTTCGGGGCTGTGCCCGATGACGGTCCGGCGATGGGTGACGGGGTGACATGCGGTGAACCTTGAGCTCAGCGAGGAGCAGCTCGCCGTCCGGCGGCTGGCCCGGGACTTCGTCGAGGGCGAGATCGCCCCGCACGTCGTCGAGTGGGACCGGGCGGAGGCCGTCGACCGCTCCCTGGTGGAGAAGCTCGGCGAGGTCGGCTTCCTCGGGCTCACGATCGACGAGGCGTACGGCGGCTCGGGCGGCGACCACCTCACGTACTGCCTGGTGACCGAGGAGCTCGGGCGCGGTGACTCCGCCGTGCGCGGCATCGTCTCCGTCTCGCTGGGCCTGGTCGCCAAGACCGTCGCCGCCTGGGGCGACGAGGAGCAGAAGCGGCGCTGGCTGCCCGGACTCACGTCGGGGGAGTACCTGGGGTGCTTCGCCCTCACCGAACCCGGTACGGGATCCGACGCGGGGTCCCTGACCACCCGGGCCGTGCGGGACGGGGACTCGTACGTGATCGACGGCGCCAAGATGTTCATCACCAACGGCACCTGGGCCGACGTCGTGCTGCTCTTCGCGCGGTCCACCGACGCCCCCGGGCACCGGGGCGTCTCCGCCTTCCTGGTGCCCGCGGACACCCCCGGGCTGACCCGCCGGACGGTGCACGGCAAGCTCGGGCTGCGCGGGCAGGCCACCGCCGAACTGGTCCTGGAGGGGGTGCGGGTACCCGCGAGCGCCCTGCTGGGGCCCGAGGGCAAGGGGTTCGCCGTCGCCATGTCCGCGCTGGCCAAGGGGCGCATGTCGGTGGCGGCGGGATGCGTCGGCATCGCGCAGGCCGCGCTGGACGCCGCCGTGGCGTACGCGACCGAGCGCGAGCAGTTCGGGAGAACCATCGCCCACCACCAGCTCGTCCAGGAGCTGCTCAGCGACATCGCCGTGGACGTCGACGCGGCACGGCTGCTGACCTGGCGCGTCGCCGACCTCGTCGACCGGGGGCAGCCCTTCGCCACCGAGTCGAGCAAGGCCAAGCTGTTCGCCTCCGAGGCCGCCGTGCGCGCCGCGAACAACGCACTCCAGGTCTTCGGCGGATACGGCTACATCGACGAGTACCCGGTGGGGAAACTGCTGCGGGACGCCCGGGTGATGACCCTGTACGAGGGCACCAGCCAGATCCAGAAGCTCGTCATCGGGCGGGCGCTGACCGGGGTGCCGGCGTTCTGAGTAGCCGCGTGAGTACCTGTGCGGATGCCCTTCCGGCCGTGTCGGCCGATTCTTTCCCGCATGAGTGAGACACCGGTCAAAGAGCAGTCCACGGCCGCCTTCTACGGGCAGGCCGTCGCCTCGTTCGCCATCGCCATGGTGGCCACCGCCGTCGGCATCTTCCGGCTGGAGGCCGACGCCTGGGTGCGGGCCTTCCTGGCCATCGCCGTGCTGTACCTCGTGACCTCGTCCTTCACCCTCGCCAAGGTGATCCGCGACCGGCAGGAGGCGGGCCGCATCGTCAGCCGCGTCGACCAGGCCCGGCTGGAGAAGCTCCTCGCCGAGCACGACCCCTTCGCGGAGAGGATCTGAGGCGGCGGGAACGCGCTAAGCGGTTGCTCACCTCGGGGGGTATGGTGTTCCTCCTGCCACGGGAAGGGGCGAACGAGCGATGAGTACGGCGGAGGAGACGGCCGGCGGCGAGCCCCAGCCGTGGGGCGCGGTCACCCCGGACGCGGCCCGGAGGCTGCTCGTCGCCGCGGTGGAGGCGTTCGCCGAGCGCGGATACCACGCGACCACGACCCGCGACATCGCGGGCCGCGCGGGCATGAGCCCGGCCGCGCTCTACATCCACTACCGGACCAAGGAAGAGCTGCTGCACCGCATCAGCCGCATCGGGCACGAGAAGGCGCTCGAGGTGCTGCGGACGGCCGCCGGGAGCGGGGGGACCGCGACCGAGCGGCTCGCCGAGGCGGTACGGTCCTTCGTCCGCTGGCACGCCGGGCAGCACACGGTCGCGCGGGTCGTGCAGTACGAGCTGGACGCCCTCGGGCCGGACGCGCGCGCCGAGATCGTGGCGCTGCGGCGGCGCAACGACTCGACCGTGCGCGAGATCATCGAGGACGGCGTCGCGGCCGGCGAGTTCGACGTGCCCGACGTGAAGGGCACCACGCTGGCCGTGCTGTCGCTCTGCATCGACGTGGCCCGCTGGTTCAACGTGAACGGCCCCCGCACCCCCGACGAGGTCGGCGCGCTCTACGCCGACCTCGTGTTGCGGATGGTCGGGGCCAAAGGCGCTCAGAAGTAGTAGCGCGTCACCGCCTCCGCGGCGCACACCGGCTTCTCGCCGCCCTCGCGCTCGACGGTCACCGCGGCCGTGACCTGCACCCCGCCGTCCTTCACCGTCGTGACCTCCGTGAGGACGGCGGTGGCGCGCAGCCGGGAGCCCACCGGCACCGGGGCGGGGAAGCGGACCTTGTTGCTGCCGTAGTTGACGCCCAGCCGCACGCCCTCCACCCGGAACACCTGCGGCACCAGCAGGGGCAGCAGCGACAGGGTCAGGTAACCGTGCGCGATGGTTCCGCCGAACGGGCCCGTGGCGGCCTTCTCCGGGTCCACGTGGATCCACTGGTGGTCACCGGTGGCGTCGGCGAAGAGGTCGACGCGCTCCTGGCCGATCTCCAGCCAGTCGCTGTGCCCCAGCTGCTCGCCCACCCCTGCCTTCAGTTCGTCGGCGGAGGTGAAGATCCTCGGCTCTGCCATGTCCCGTCCTCCCGCAGCGTCTCAGCGATTCTCGTGCCTAAGCAACTGCTTAGCATGGTGGGACGGCGACCCCCCTGTCAACGGACAGGCGGTCGGTAGGCTCTGCCGGATGCCCCAGATCCCCGAGAAAGTCCACGAGTTGACCGTCGGCCAGCTGTCCGCCCGCAGCGGCGCCGCCGTCTCCGCCCTGCACTTCTACGAGTCCAAGGGACTGATCAGCAGCCGCCGCACCAGCGGCAACCAGCGCCGCTACACCCGTGACGCGCTGCGCCGCGTGGCCTTCGTACGGGCCGCGCAGCGCGTCGGCATCCCCCTCGCCACGATCCGCGAGGCCCTCGCCGAGCTCCCCGAGGAACGCACCCCGACCCGGGAGGACTGGGCCCGGCTGTCCGAGACCTGGCGGTCCGAGCTGGACGAGCGGATCAGGCAGCTCAACCGGCTGCGCGACCACCTCACCGACTGCATCGGCTGCGGCTGCCTCTCCCTGGAGGGCTGCGTGCTCTCCAACCCCGACGACGCCTTCGGCGAACGCCGCAGCGGCTCCCGCCTGCTGGTGGAACGCGCCCCGGCCCGCCGGAGGCCACAGGTGCCGGCCGTCGGGACGGACCGGGAGGTGGACTGCGGGAACGGCTGCTGAGCGGTTCCCGGGGGCCTCACTCGTACTCCGTGCCGCCCTTCCGCGTCAGGTACGCCGGGCTGACCGCCTTCGCGATGGCCCGGCCGCCGGTCACCGGGCTGTGGCGCTCGGTGGCCGGCCGGATCACCACGCCCTCCCGCAGGTGCAGTCCGCGGCCCGACACCGTCTCCCGGCCCGTGGCGTGTTCGAAGATGCGGTCGACGTCGTACGGGCCCTCGTACAGCCGTGGAACGAGCGGCAGGCGGCCCGTCAGCAGCCCGGCCGGGTCCAGCCAGCGCACCCGGCCGTCGATCTCGGCGGACACGTCGAAGACGGCGTAACCCGGCGTGTCCCGGCGGCCGTCGGCCCCGTAGGTCAGGTCCTGCACCCCGGCGCCGTACACCTCGGCGAAGATCCCGACCCGGCGCGCGCCGAGCCGCCCGGCGAGCTCGGCCGCCACCTCGGCCGCGCCGTGGGCGCGCACGGCGCGCCAGTACAGGTTCCGCGGATCCTCCTTCAGCGCCAGCGATCTGCCGCCGAAGCCCTTCGAGGAGACGTGCACCCGGTCCTCGTCGGCGACGTAGGTCAGCAGGCAGGCCGAGCCGTGCAGCTTCTCGGTCAGGACGACCGGCTCGCCGGCGGCGAAGAGGTCCGGGTAGCGCTGGATGTTCTCGATGTCGGCCCAGGGCAGCAGGTCGGGCGCGAGCTCGGCCTCCCCGCTCATGGTGGGCGGGACCGGCGGTACCCACTTGGTGATGCCGAGCACCTCGGCGAAGTCGGTGCCGTCCGCCGCCGCCCGCACCAGGTCGACGTCCGCGAGGGCCTTCGGACGGCACACGATGCCCTGCGACAGCTCGCCCCGCAGCCGGATCGCCCTGACCCGGTCCGCGGTGCCGCCCGCGAGGCGGCCCGTCAGGCCCAGCTCCTCGATGAGCGCGGGCGGCAGCACCGACTGCTCCGGTATGTAGACGGCCGTCTCGCCGGTGCGGTACGCGCCCTTCGCCACCACGGCGCGGTACAGGCCCACCTGGGCCAGCTCCAGCGCGTCGGCGTTCGGGTGCTCGTGGACGGTCAGGGTCTCGGCGGTGACGCGCAGCGTCGACATCGGGGCTCCTCGGCGGCTCGGTCGTGCCTCATCGCCCCCAACTGTCGTGACGGAAAGGCGCTGGAGCGACCGGAATCCGCCCTGCTACGGTCCTGCGGTACCGGGTTCCTCGGTTCCCGCCTTCGACTCGGGACCGCTACGACGTGCGGCGCCGGCACCGTCCGTACCGGACCAGGCCCTCCGCCACCAGCCGCGCATGGGACCCCGCCGACCGTCCGGCAGGAACAGCGTGTCCTCCGGGCCGATGCGGGTGTCGAGGCCGCAGCGACCCCTTCCGCGCCCGCCTCGTGCCTCCCCCGAGTTCTGCCGCCAGGGTCTCCGCGCCGCAGGGGGTCCTGGGGTGCACGTGCACCTCCGACGCCCCGGCCGCGACCGCCCGTGCCGCCGAGTCGGCCATGTCCCCGGGCGACAGGGGCACCGCCGCGTCGTCGCCCGCGCCCCGGTCCCCGTTGAGGCACACCTGCATCATGCCCATGCCCATGCCCCTGCCCGTGCTCCGGCGTGACACGCCGCGCGTCCAGGCACGGGGGTGCGGCATCCCCGGCGCACCCCCGCCGCACGGTACGGTGGTTCACCCCCTGGCGTCACCGCCGGTGTCGAGAGCGCGACCGTGCTCGGCGCTCCCGGCCCTCGGGCCGCCAGGGCGCTCGGCTTGTCGCCTGCTGAGCAGGGACCCCCCATGGTCTCCCGACACCGCAGTGCTCCTTCGGCTCAGGCCGGCACGAGCATCCTTCCGCGCCTGGCGTCCGCCAGGGCCTCGGGTGTCAGCACGGGGCGCGGCACCACGATGCCGCACTCCGCGCAGACCGGGCCCGACGAGGGTTCGTGGGCCAGGTCGTACTTCCAGACGAGGTGCTTGCCCTCGCACACCGGGCAGACCACGCCCGGCTCGCGCTCCAGCGCGGAGATCAGCCGGCGCAGTACGTCGGCCAGTGGTCCACCGGGGTGGACCCGCGGATCGTCGCACCACGCGACCCCGAATCCGCCCCAGGTCAGCCGGTGCCAGTCGTCCACGCTGCCCGGCCTGCGCAGTCCGTCGTGCTTCTCCTTCTTGCGGCGCTGCGCGAACTGCTCCTCGTACGCGAGCCAGACGGAGCGGGCCTCCTCCAGCTCCTCCAGTGCGGCCACGAGCCGCGCCGGATCGGGGGAACGGTCCTCGGGACCGAACCCGGCCCGGGAGCACAAGTGGTCCCAGGTCGCCCGATGCCCATAGGGGGCGAACCTCTCAAGGCACTTGCGCAGTGAATAGCGCCGCAGTGCCAGATCGCTCCTCGGATCGCGCACCTGTCTCGCCAGACTCCGGAATCCGGCCATCGCCCTGCACCTCCGTCACACCTGCACCTGTATTTGCACCTGTACTTCGGTCACTTCGGCGTCGTCGTACGGACGTCGCCGAATAGACGTATCGACGCGCGATTCGGCTCCATCCGATTTCGGATGACATCCATAAGGCATACGTCGAGCGGTTCTCGGCCGGTCCTCCCCGTGCCACCGGGAACGTCCGGCTCCGGCGGGCCGGCCGCACCTCCCGGAAACTTGACGCATGTTCATCTCCAAACTCGGGGATACCGGCGGTAACGTCCGGCCCACCCCCGTCGGGAGGAGCTGTCATGCACTGGCGCACCCCATGCACCGCCCTCGACAGACTGAGAACTCCCCGCCGATTCCAGGAGTTCCTCAAGGCGGCCTCCGTATGCGTCCTCGTCGCGGGACTTCTGGTCCCGCTGTCCCCGGCCGCGGCGGCCGCCCCGCGCTCCTCCGGCGCCGCAGCGGCCACGGCCGCCGGAGAGTCCGCCGAGGGAGCCGGGAACTCCGTCACCGCCGCCGAGGCGGCGGTCGAGGACCACTGCGGCGGCCGGTGCTCCGAGATCCTGCCGCCCGGCCAGAACGGCAACGCCACCCTCGCCGAGATCCTCCTCCACCAGGTCTTCGGCACCCGGCCCGGGCACGCGGGCGACCGGCTCGGCCCGTACGCGAACCTCGCCACCGGCTACCCCGCGCTGACCGACGCGAAGATCGGCGAGTTCTTCGACGACGCCTCCTTCGGCGTCCCCGCCGGCCAGGTCGCCTCCACCCTGAGGCCGGCCGGCCGCACGGACGTCACGATCGTCCGCGACAAGCGCAACGGCGTACCGCACATCACCGGCACCACCCGCTACGGCACCGAGTTCGGAGCGGGCTGGGCGGCCGCCCAGGACCGGCTGTGGCTGATGGACGTCTTCCGGCACGTGGGCCGCGGCAAGCTGACCCCGTTCGCCGGCGGCGACCCCGCCAACCAGGGCCTGGAGCAGCAGTTCTGGCGCAACGCGCCCTACACCGAGGCCGACCTCCAGGCGCAGATCGACCGCGTCTTCGAGACCAACGGCGCCCGCGGCGAGCAGGCCCTCGCCGACGCGAACGCCTACCTCGACGGCATCAACGCCTACATCGACGCCGCCGACCGCGCCCGGAACTTCCCCGGCGAGTACGTCCTGACCGGCCACAAGGACTCGATCACCAACGCCGGCACCATCGAACACTTCGAGCTGACCGACCTGGTGGCGCTCGCCTCCGTCATCGGCGCGCTGTTCGGCTCCGGGGGCGGCGGCGAGGTGAACAACGCGCTCTCGCTGCTGGCCGCCCAGCAGAAGTACGGCGTGGCGGAGGGCACCCGGGTGTGGGAGTCCTTCCGGATGCGCAACGACCCCGAGGCCGTCCTCACCGTCCACGACGGCAGCTTCCCGTACGCGACCCGCCCCGACAACCCGCAGGGCGCGGCCCTGCCCGACCCCGGCTCGGTGACAAGTGAGCCGCTCGTCCACGACCGCACCGGCAGCGCCACCGGCACCACGGCCACCGGCGCCTCGGACGCGGCGGCGGCGAGCGCCCTCACCTCGGCCCGGCGCGGCATGTCCAACGCCCTCGTGGTGAGCGGCGAGCACACCGCGAGCGGTCACCCGATCGCCGTCTTCGGCCCGCAGACCGGCTACTTCGCGCCCCAGCTGCTCCTGCTGCAGGAGCTCCAGGGGCCGGGCATCAGCGCCCGCGGCGCCTCCTTCGCGGGCCTGAGCATGTACGTCGAACTGGGCCGCGGCCAGGACTACGCCTGGAGCGCCACCACCTCCGGCCAGGACGTCATCGACGCGTACGCGGTCGAACTCTGCCAGGACGACCACCACTACCTGTACCGCGGCACCTGCACCCCGATGGAGAGGATCGAGCAGACCAACAGCTGGAAGCCGACCGTCGCCGACTCCACCGCGGCGGGCTCCTACCGCATGCAGGTGTGGCGCACCAAGTACGGCCCGGTGACCCACCGCGCGACCGTCGGCGGCAGACAGGTCGCCTACACCGCCCTGCGCTCCTCCTACCTCCGCGAGGTCGACTCGGTGATCGGCTTCCAGATGCTCAACGACCCCGGGTACGTGACCGGCCCGCAGACCTTCCAGCAGGCCACGCAGCACATCAACTACACCTTCAACTGGTTCTACGCCGACTCCGAGCACACCGCCTACTACAACAGCGGCGACAACCCCGTACGCGCCACGGGGGTCGACGCCGAGTTCCCCGCGTGGGCGCGCCCGGCGTACGAATGGCGCGGCTGGGACCCGGAGACCAACACCGCCGCGTACACCCCGCCCGCCGAGCACCCGAACTCCATCGACCAGGACTACTACGTCTCCTGGAACAACAAACAGGCCGCCGGGTACACCGCGGCGCCCTGGGGCAACGGCTCCGTCCACCGCGGCGACCTGCTCGACGACCGGGTGCGGGAACTGGTGGACGGGGGCGGGGTGACCAGGGCCTCGCTGGTGAAGGCGATGGCCGAGGCCGGACTCGCCGACCTGCGGGCCGAGCAGGTGCTGCCGAAGCTGTTGCAGGTACTGGACAGCGCGCCGGTCACCGATCCCGCGGTCGCCGGGGCGGTGACGAAGCTGAAGGACTGGGTGGCGGCGGGCGCGCTGCGCGCGGAGACGTCGGCGGGGTCGAAGCGGTACGCCCACGCCGACGCGATCCGCGTCCTGGACGCCTGGTGGCCGCTGCTGGTGAAGGCCCAGTTCGAACCGGGCCTCGGCAGCGGCCTCCACGCGGCGATCACCGCGAACCTCCCGGTCGACGAGACCCCGTCGGCCGCGCACGGCCCGACCGGCGCGCACGCCGGCAGCGCCTTCCAGTACGGCTGGTGGAGCTATGTCGACAAGGACGTGCGGGCGGTCCTGGGTGAGCAGGTGCGGGGTCCCCTGGCCCGGACGTACTGCGGCGGCGGCACCCTCGCCGGCTGCCGGGACGTCCTGACCGGCTCCCTGAAGCAGGCGGCCGGCCGGACGGCGGCCCAGGTGTACCCGGGCGACGACGGCTGCTCCGCCGGGGACCAGTGGTGCGCCGACTCGATCGTCCACCGGCCGCTGGGCGGCATCACCCACGGGAGGATCGGCTGGCAGAACCGGCCGACGTACCAGCAGGTCGTGGAGTTCACGTCACACCGCTGACCAGCAGTGGGTGACCGGCGGCGGGTGCCGGCGGCGGGTCAGCCGACGCGGCCCGCCGCCAGCACCACCCGCGCCAGCTCCCGGTGGCAGATGTCGCTGTGCGCGCCGGCCGGCGGGCCGCCGCGCCGCACCACCGCCGCCGCGTCCACGTTCACGCAGCCGGACGTGGGCAGGCGCAGCCCGATCGCGTCCGCCAGCCCGAGGGCGACGGTGTCGGGCACCGCCCGCACCCCGTCGTACCCGAGCGCACCCCACTTGGCGCCCAGCAGGCCGCCCGTGCCCAGACCCGTGAGGGAGCGGAAGTCGCCCGCCATGCGGGAGGCCAGCGGGTAGAACGTGCCGAGCGCCGAGTCGTGGCGGGAGTGACAGCACACCAGGGGACCGTCGATACGGTTCTGCTGGCCGTGCAGCACCCCGCCGGCCCGGCTGTCGTGCGGCACCCGCGCGGCGAACGCGTAGTGCGAGAAGGCCCCCTGGAGCAGCGTCACCCCCTTCACGGTGTGCACCCCCCGGGGCAGCCCGCGCAGCGCGAACGACACCAGCCGCGCCCCGAAGCTGTGCCCCACCAGGTGCACCCGCACGTTCGGTGCCGCCTGCGCGAGCTGTCCCACGGCCCGCCCGAGCCCGCGCTCGCCGACGGTCCCCGCCCGCCGTTTCATCGTGAAGTACGAGGCCTGGCGCAGCAGTTCGTGCGCCCCGTCCCACAGCCGCGGCGGCCCGGCGGCACGGACGCCCGCCGCGGACTCGGCCTCGGCGAGCGCCCCGGCGAACTCGCCGCAGACCGACAGGGTGTCCCCGAACAGCATCTCGGGGTCCCCCTGCGGCACGCCCCCGGCGTCGATGTCCGCCGCGAACGCGGCCTGCGGGCCCTGCGGCCGCACCTCCACCAGGAGCCGTACGAGCCGGCCGAACTCGTCCAGCGCCCCCGCGTCGTCCGGCCGCTGGTCGAGCAGCCGGGCGAGCTGCTCGACGACCGTGGCCCGCCCCGGGAACGCCTCCAGGAGCGCGTGCCGGCTGCCCTTGTCGAGCGAGGGGCGCGCGGGCGGCGCCGCCCGCGCCGGACCGAAGTCGGGGGCGGCCTCGTCCGCGAACCGCATCGAGGGCCACAGCACCCCCACGTATCCCAGGGGCGCCCGCGGTGCGAGGGCGGGGAACGGTTCGAAGAACCGGTTGCAGAGCCGGAGGGCCTGCACGCGGTCGTTGTTCCAGCCGTGCGCGAAGACGACCAGGTCGCGCACGCCCGCCCGGACGATCCGGGTGAGCAGCCGGTCCCGCTGACGGTCGTCCACGTCTCCGTCCGCGTCGAACGCCAGCTCCCAGCAGGGAGGGGCGCCCATGCCCGCATCCGCCATGTCGAGCCCCCTTCGGCCCGGTACGTCGTGCGTTCCGCATCGTCCCGCCGGTGACGGCGGTTGGCCAGACGTCGCGTACGCACGCGGCCCCGGAAGAGCCCTGGCGGTCCTAGCGGTACAGGAGGTACCGCCCGCGCACCCGCCGGAACGCCGCCAGCTCGTCCCGCCAGCCGGCCACGACCTCGTCGGTGCCCGCGCCCGCGTCGATCGCCGTGCGCACCCAGGGGGAGCCGGTCAGCCGGTCGATCCAGTGGTCGGGGCGCCAGGCGAAGCCGCTCCACACCCGCCGCGCGGTGACCAGGAGGCCGATCCCGGTGCGCACGGGGTCGAAGGCGGCCCGGTCGTGCACGTGGAGCTGTATCCCGCCGACCGTCCTCCCCTGGAACTTCGAGGACGTGGGCGCGAAGTACGCCTCCCGGAAGCGCACGCCCGGCAGCCCGAGCCGGTTCGCCTCCTCGGCCCACCGCCGGTCGATCCCCTCCGCGCCGAGCAGTTCGAACGGGCGGGTGGTGCCGCGGCCCTCGGACAGGTTCGTGCCCTCGAAGAGACAGGTGCCGGAGTAGACGAGGGCGGTGTCGGGCGTCGGCATGTTCGGGCTGGGCGGCACCCAGGGCAGCCCCGAGGCGTCGTAGAGGTCCGAGCGCCGCCACCCGGTCATCGTCACCGTCTCCAACGGCACCGGCGCGCTCAGGAACTCCCCGTTGAACAGCCGGGCCAGCTCCGCCACCGTCATCCCGTGCGCCTGGGCGATCGGCTCCCGCCCGACGAACGTCGCGAACTCCCGGTGCAGCACGGGCCCCTGGGCCGAACGCCCGGTCACCGGGTTCGGCCGGTCGAGCACCACGAACCGCTTGCCCGCGAGCCGGGCCGCCGCCATGCAGTCGTACAGCGTCCAGATGTACGTGTAGAAGCGGGCGCCCACGTCCTGGATGTCGAAGACGACGGTGTCCACGCCGGACGCGGTGAAGACGTCGGCGAGCGGCTGCCCGCTCTTGAGGTACGTGTCGTGGACGGGCAGCCCGGTGGCCGGGTCGTCGTGACGGCCCTCCGACCCGCCCGCCTGCGCGGTGCCCCGGAACCCGTGCTCCGGGCCGAAGACGGCGACGAGGTCCACGCGGTCGTCCGCGTGCATGACGTCGACGATGTGGCGGGCGTCGCGCGTGATGCCGGTGGGGTTGGTGACCACGCCGACCCGCTGCCCGTCGAGCGGCGCGTAGCCGTCGGCCGCCAGCCGTTCGAAGCCGGTCCGCAGCCGCCGCCCGCCGTCCGCACCGGGGGCCGCCGCGGCGGGAGCGGCGGTCAGCGCGGTGGCGGCCGTGCCGGCGGCGAGGAGTCCCCGTCTGGTGACTGTCATGGCCATGCACGGTAGCGCGCGGGCGGGCACCGGGGAACGAGGCGTGCGCGACGCCTCCCGTCCGGGTCCCTTCCCCCGCACATACCGACTGGTTAGTCTGTCCGTACGGAGCCGAGGCGAGCCGAGCCGGACCGGGTCGAGCCGTACCGGACCGCACCGTGCAGAAGGAGACCGAGGGTGGAAGCCGTGCAGGACGCGCGAGTGGTCGTCACCGGGGCGGGGAGCGGCATAGGCGCCGCGCTGGCCCGCCGCTTCGCGGCCGAGGGCGCGACCGTCGCCGTCAACGACCTGGACGCGGACCGGGCGAGGGCCGTCGCCGACGAGATCGGCGGCGTCGCGGTCCCCGGCGACGCCTCCGCGATCGTCACCGAGGCGCGGGACGCCCTCGGCGGCACCGTCGACGTGTACTGCGCCAACGCGGGCCTCGGCGCCGGCGGCACGGAGGCGACCGCCGACGACGCCTGGGCGCTGGCCTGGGACGTCAACGTGATGGCGCACGTCCGCGCGGCGCGGGCACTGCTCCCGGACTGGCTGGAGCGCGGCAGCGGCCGTTTCGTCTCCACCGTCTCCGCCGCCGGACTGCTCACCATGATCGGCGCCGCGCCGTACAGCGTCACCAAGCACGGCGCGTACGCCTTCGCCGAGTGGCTGTCACTGACCTACCGCCACCGCGGCCTGAAGGTGCACGCGATCTGCCCCCAAGGGGTGCGCACCGACATGCTGACCGCGTCCGGCAGCGCGGGCGACCTGGTGCTCGCGCCGACCGCCATCGAACCCGTGGACGTCGCGGACGCCTTGTTCCGGGGCATCGAGGAGGACCGCTTCCTCATCCTGCCGCACCCCGAGGTCGCGGAGTACTACCAGGCACGGGCCACGGTCCCGGACCGCTGGCTGACCGGCATGAACCGCGTCCAGCAGAAGTGGGAGTCCGCCGGGTGACCACGGCGCCGTGACTCCCTGCCCGCCGCGCCGGACACGGGTAATGGCAAGATCCTCCGTACACGGCGCACCGAGCGGTGTACACGGCGCACCGAGCGGTGTGCACGGCGCGCAGAGCGGTGGCGGAGCGGAGAGGCAGGTGGCGACAGTGCCCAGGACGACGGACACGGACGGGCAACCCGTCCCGCGGCGGCTGCTGGCCGCCGCCACCCGGCTCTTCGCCGAGCGGGGCTACGACCGCACGTCGGTCCAGGAGATCGTGGAGGCGGCCGGCGTCACCAAGGGCGCCCTGTACCACTACTTCGGCTCCAAGGACGACCTGCTGCACGAGGTGTACGCGCGCGTGCTGCGCGTCCAGCAGGAGCGCCTGGACGCCTTCGCGGACGCCGACGAGCCGGTCGAGGAGCGGCTGCGGGGCGCCGCGGCCGACGTCGTCGTCACGACGATCCAGAACCTCGACGACGCCTCGATCTTCTTCCGCTCGATGCACCACCTGAGCCCCGAGAAGAACAAGCAGGTGCGCGCCGAGCGCCGGCGCTACCACGAACGCTTCCGCGCGCTGATCGAGGAGGGCCAGGAGGCGGGCGTGTTCTCGACGGCGACCCCGGCGGACCTGGTGGTGGACTACCACTTCGGCTCCGTCCACCACCTGTCCACCTGGTACCGCCCCGACGGCCCGCTGACCCCGCAGCAGGTCGCCGACCACCTGGCGGACCTGCTGCTGAGGGCGCTGCGGCCGTAACCGCGTCCGCGCGGCTACAGGTACTTCTTCAGCTCCCGCCGCGCCAGCGACCGCTGGTGCACCTCGTCCGGCCCGTCCGCGAGCATCAGCGTCCGGGCGCCCGCGTACAGCTCGGCCAGCGGGAGGTCCTGGCTCACCCCGCCCGCGCCGTGCAGCTGGATCGCCCGGTCGATGATGTCCACGACCGTGCGCGGGGTGGCGATCTTGATGGCCTGGATCTCGGTGTGGGCGCCCTTGTTGCCGACCGTGTCCATCATCCAGGCGGTCTTCAGCACCAGCAGCCGCAGCTGCTCGACGGCCACGCGCGCGTCCGCGATCCAGTTCTGCACCACGCCCTGCTGCCCCAGCGCCTTGCCGAACGCCGTACGGGAGACCGCCCGCCGGCACATCAGCTCGATGGCCCGCTCCGCCATGCCGATCAGCCGCATGCAGTGGTGGATGCGGCCCGGCCCGAGCCGTGCCTGGGCGATGGCGAAGCCGCCGCCCTCCTCGCCGACCAGGTTCGCCACCGGCACGCGCGCCTGGTCGAACACCACCTCGGCGTGGCCGCCGTGGGAGTGGTCCTCGTAGCCGAACACCTGCATGGCCCGCTGCACGGTGACGCCCGGGGTGTCGCGCGGTACCAGGACCATGGACTGCTGGCGGCGGATGTCCGACCCGTCCGGGTCGGTCTTGCCCATCACGATGAAGATCGCGCAGTCCGGGTTCATCGCCCCGGAGATGTACCACTTGCGCCCGGTGATGACGTAATGGTCACCGTCCCGCTCGATCCGGGTCGTGATGTTCGTGGCGTCGGAGGAGGCCACCTCCGGCTCGGTCATCGCGAACGCCGAGCGGATCTCCCCGGCCAGCAGCGGTTCCAGCCACTGCTTCCGCTGCCGCTCGTCGCCGAACTGCGCGAGCACCTCCATGTTGCCCGTGTCGGGCGCCGCGCAGTTCAGCGCGGTGGGCGCCAGCTGCGGGGAACGGCCGGTGATCTCGGCGAGCGGCGCGTACTGGAGGTTGGTGAGCCCGGCGCCGTACTCGGCGTCCGGCAGGAACAGGTTCCACAGCCCCTGCCGGCGCGCCTCCGCCTTGAGGTCCTCGACGACGGCGGGTGTCTCCCACGGGGACGGCAGTCGCGCGCGCTGCTCGTGGGCGACCGCCTCGGCCGGGTACACGTGCTCGTCCATGAAGGCGAGCAGCCTGGCGCGCAGTTCCTCGGTGCGCGCGTCGAACGCGAAGTCCATGCCTCAGCCTTCCTGGAGGGTGTTCAGTCCGTGCTCGATGAAGACGGGCACCAGGTCGCCGATCCGGTCGAAGCCGCGGCCGACGGTCTGCCCGAGCGTGTAGCGGTAGTGGATGCCCTCCAGGATCACGGCGAGCTTGAACCAGGCGAACGCCGTGTACCAGGGGAGGGCGGACACGTCGCGCCCCGAGCGCTCCGCGTACCGCTCGACCAGCTCGGCCGGGTCCGGGTGCCCGGGGGCGGTGGCGGTCGTGGAGACGGGGGAGTCGGGCAGCCCGAGCGGCACGCTGTACATCACCAGCAGGCCCAGGTCCGTCAGCGGGTCGCCGAGGGTGGACATCTCCCAGTCCAGGACGGCGGCGATGCGGTCGTCCTCGCCCAGCAGCACGTTGTCGAGCCGGAAGTCGCCGTGCACCACGGTGGGCGCGGGGGAGCGCGGCAGCTCGCGGCCCAGGGCGGCGTGCAGTTCGTCGATGCCGGGCAGCTCGCGGTCGCGGGACGCGTCCAGCTGCTTGCCCCAGCGCCGCAGCTGCCGGTCGAGGAAGCCCTCCGGGCGCCCGAAGTCCGCGAGGCCCACCGCCGCCGGGTCCACCGCGTGCAGTGCGACGAGGGTGTCGGCCAGGCCCAGCACGGCGTCGCGGGTGCGCTGCGGGCCGAGCGGGGCGAGCTGCTCGGCGGTGCGGTACGGGGTGCCCGCCACGAACTCCATGACGTAGAACGGCGCGCCGAGCACCTCCTCGTCCTCGCACAGCAGCACGGGCCGCGGCACGGGCACGTCCGTCGGGTGCAGGGCGCTGATGACACGGTGCTCGCGCCGCATGTCGTGCGCGGTGGCCAGCACGTGGCCGAGCGGCGGCCGCCGGACCACCCACCTGCCGGTGCCGTCCGTGACCTCGTACGTCAGGTTGGAGCGCCCGCCCTCGATCAGCCGGCCGGTCAGGGGGCCGCTCACCAGGCCGGGCCGCTCGGCGTCGAGCAGGGCGCGCAGCCGGCCGGGGTCGAGACCCGGCGGGTGGTCAGGGCGCATCGTGGCTCCTACAGGGGGGTCGACAGCACTTTCCTGGAGACCAACCACATGATGCCGACCGGTCGGTATGCCGTCCAGAGGGGGAGCCCGAAGTGACGGGAGTCGCAGCTCACCCGCGCGCCGGCCACGGGAGGCACGTGGTGCCCGCCCGTGGCCGACGTCGCGTCAGCGCCCGCCGGTGCCCGTCAGTGGCAGTCCCAGTGGCCCGCGTGAGCCGCGTGCCGGTGTCCGTCGTGCAGGTAGTCGAGGTGGTCCCCGTGCTCCACCGCGCGGTGCCCGCACTCCGTGCCGTGCCGGTGGTCGTGCCCGTCGTGCGCGGCGTGCTCCCGGGGCTCGCACTCGTCCCAGTGCCCGGAGTGCTCCCGGTGCAGGTGCCCGTCGTGCGCGTAGTCCGTGTGGTCGCCGTGCGGCACGGAGGTGTGCCCGCAGGACGGGCCGTGCGGGTGCTCGTGGGCGGTGTGTTCCTGATGGCTGGTGGTCATGCTGCTCACCTTCGGGGGTACGGGGAGGGACGAGGTCAGGCTAGTCACGGAGTGGGCGCATTCGTCGCTTCCGCGCACTGTGCCCGGCTTGCGTACCGTACGAGTACCCCGGAGGGTCGAGGGATGAAGGCGATCAGCTACAGCCGGTACGGCGGACCGGAGGTCCTGGAGCTCGGGGAGGTGCCCGAGCCGAAACTCGGCCCGGACCAGGTGCTGGTGAGGGTGCGCGCGGCGGCCGTGAACCCCGTGGACTGGAAGGTCCGCGAGGGGCACCTGGACGCGATGCTGCCGGCGGTGTTCCCCGTCGTGCCCGGCTGGGACGTCTCCGGCGTGGTGGAGCGCACCGGCGGCGCCGTCCCGGAGTTCGCGCCCGGCGACGAGGTCATCGGCTACGTCCGCGAGGACTTCGTCTCCCGGGGCACCTTCGCCGAGTACGTGGCCGCCCCGGTCCGCACCCTCGCCCCCAAGCCGCCGGACCTCTCCTTCGAGGAGGCGGCCGGGCTGCCCCTGGCCGGGCTCACCGCCCTGCAGACGCTGACGAAGATCCTCGGCGTGCGGCAGGGCGAGACCGTCCTGGTCAGCGCGGCCGCGGGCGGCGTCGGCTCCCTCGCGGTGCAGATCGCCCGGCACCTCGGCGCCCGCGTCATCGGCACCGCGAGCGAGCGCAACCACGACTTCGTGCGGCGTCTCGGCGGGGAGCCGGTCGTGTACGGGGAGGGGCTCGTCGACCGCGTGCGGGCCCTCGCGCCGGGGGGCGTGGACGCGGCGTTCGACGTGATCGGCGGGGCCAACCTGAAGGAGTTCGCGCAGCTCCTGGCGGTGCACGGGCGGATCGCCTCCATCTCCGACCCGTCCGTCACCGAGTACGGCGGCCAGTACTACTTCGTCCGCCCCGACCCCGCCCCTGCGGCACCTGTCCGACCTGGCCGCCGCGGGAGTGGTCTCGGTGCACGTGTCGGAGACGTTCCCGCTGGAGCGGGCGGCCGAGGCACACCGGTCGAACGAGGAGGGCAGCACCCGGGGCAAGATCGTGGTGACCGTGGGCTGAGAGCCTGTGTCACCTCCGGGCCGGGCCCGCGCCACCGTCCGCCCTCAGACCACCACCAGGACGGTCGCGCACACGGCCAGCGCGACCGTGCACAGCGCGGCCGCGCCGGCCGTGACCGGGGACAGGGCGGCCGGGCGGGGCACCGCCAGGTCCCGCATCCGCGTGTGGGCGAGGACGAGGAGGGCCAGCCACAGCGCCGCGCACAGGGCGCACACCACGACACCGCCCGCCGAGGGCCCGCCGGCCAGGGCCGTCCGCGCGGCGAGCACGCCGGCGACGGTGACCGACAGGGTCGTACGCCGCCACGCCAGCCGCGTACGCTCCGGCTGGAGCCCCGGGTCACGCTCCTCGCGCACGGGGCTCAGCCCTCCCACCCCACCAGTACCACGACGGCCATGGCCACGGCGACGACGGCCACGACGACGGCGAGCAGGGCGGGGAAGCGCGACACGGGCAGGTCCTCGCCCCGCCGCATCGCCCGTTCGACCCGCACCCAGTGGCTGACGGCGCGCAACGAGCACAGCACGCCGGTCGAGAGCAGGGCGAGGGCGAGACCCACCCGCCAGCCCCACCGCAGGTCCGGCAGGAACTGGTCCACCGCGAAACCCCCGCCGATCAGCGCCAGCGCGGTCCGCAGCCAGGCGAGGAAGGTCCGTTCGTTCGCCAGCGAGAACCGGTAGTCGGGCGTCGTGCCCTCGTCACGGATCTCCCGGGGCACGAACCACAGCCGGACGTCGCGCGCGAACCTCCGGGCGGCCGTCACGGGCGCCCGCCGTGCACCCCGAGCCGTTCGTACGCGGCGAGCCCGTCCGGCGTCCACTCCCACATGCCGAGCCGCTCCTCCAGCTCGTCCCGGGTCAGGAAGGCGTGCCAGGCGACCTCCTCCACCTGGGGGTCCACCGGCAGGTCGCACCGCACCTCGTACACCGCGGACCACCACGTGCCGCCGCCCGGGTCGCCCTCGTACAGGAACTTGAAGAGGAACGTGGGCCGGGGCAGCCCGCTCACCCCCAGCTCCTCCTCGGCCTCGCGGTGGGCGGCGTCGTCGTAGGACTCGCCCGCGCCGACGACCCCGCCGACGAACATGTCGTACCGCGAGGGGAAGACCTGCTTGGTCGCGGTGCGGCGGTGGACGAAGATCCGCCCCCGCGCGTCCCGCACCAGGACGAAGGCGCAGCGGTGGCGCAGCCCGCGCGCGTACGCCTCTCCCCGGGGCGACTGCCCGACGACCCGGTCGTCCTCGTCCACGATGTCGATGATCTCTTCGGCGGCGCTCATGTGCTCATCCAACCAGCGGGGTCCGACAACCGGCCCGCCCGGCCGGGGCGGCGGCCCGCACCCGAACGGTTGACTGGGGAACCGGTGTGCCCAAGGATGCCGTCCCGTAGCCACCTACCGACCGGTCACCATGTCCGGCACCGCGCTGATCCCCTACCGCGTTGCTTCCCCTACCGCGCTGATTCCCCGAAGGACGGCCCCATGGCGTACGACGCAGACGTGATCGTGATCGGGGCAGGTCTCGCCGGTCTGGCGGCCACCGCGGAGCTCGCCGACGCGGGCCGCTCGGTGATCCTCCTCGACCAGGAGCCCGAGCAGTCGCTGGGCGGCCAGGCCTTCTGGTCCTTCGGCGGGCTGTTCCTCGTGAACTCGCCCGAACAGCGCCGGATGCGCATCCGCGACAGCCACGCGCTCGCCCTCCAGGACTGGATGGGCACCGCCCGCTTCGACCGGCCCGAGGACCACTGGCCGCGCAAGTGGGCCGAGGCGTACGTGGACTTCGCCGCCGGCGAGAAGCGCGCCTGGCTGCACCGGCAGGGCGTGCGGTTCTTCCCGCTGGTGGGCTGGGCGGAGCGCGGCGGCTACGACGCCACCGGGCACGGCAACTCGGTGCCCCGCTTCCACATCACGTGGGGGACCGGGCCGGGGCTCCTCGCGCCCTTCGTACGGCGGGTGCGGGCCGCCGCGGACCGCGGGCTGGTCCAGCTCCGCTTCCGGCACCGCGTCACCGGGCTGTCCCGCAGCGCGGGCGCCGTCGACACCGTCACGGGGGAGGTCCTGCAGCCCTCGGACATCGAGCGCGGGCAGGCCAGCAGCCGCGCGGTCACCGGCGCGTTCGAACTCCGCGCCCAGGCGGTGATCGTCACTTCCGGCGGCATCGGCGGCGACCACGACCTCGTCCGCACCCACTGGCCGAAGCGGCTGGGCACCCCGCCGGAGCGGATGGTGGCCGGAGTCCCCGCCCACGTGGACGGCAGGATGCTCGGCATCGCGGAGAAGGCGGGCGGGCACCTCATCAACCGCGACCGGATGTGGCACTACACCGAGGGCGTGCGGAACTGGGACCCCGTCTGGGAGAACCACGGCATCCGCATCCTGCCCGGCCCCTCGTCGCTGTGGCTGGACGCACGCGGCCGGCGGCTGCCCGTACCGCTGTTCCCGGGCTTCGACACCCTCGGCACCCTCGAACACATCATGGGGACCGGGTTCGAGCACACGTGGTTCGTGCTGAACAGGAAGATCATCGGCAAGGAGTTCACGCTCTCGGGCTCCGAGCAGAACCCCGACCTCACGGGGAAGTCCGTCCGGGGCGTCCTGGACCGGGCGCGCTCCGACGTACCCGGCCCGGTCAGGGCCTTCATGGACCACGGAGCGGACTTCGTCGTCGAGAAGGACCTCGGCGCGCTCGTCCGCGGGATGAACGCCCTCACCGGAGAGCCCCTGATCGACGAGGCGGAGCTGCGCCGGGAGATCGTCGCCCGCGACCGCGAGATCGCCAACCCCTACACCAAGGACCTCCAGATCACGGCGGTCCGGGGCACCCGCGCCTACCTCGGCGACCGGCTCATCCGCACCGCCGCCCCGCACCGCGTCCTCGACCCGAAGGCGGGCCCGCTGATCGCCGTGCGGCTGAACATCCTCACCCGCAAGACCCTCGGCGGCCTGGAGACGGACCTCTCCTCGCGCGTCCTCACCGAGGGCGGCGACCCGCTCCAGGGCGTGTACGCGGCGGGCGAGGCGGCCGGCTTCGGCGGGGGCGGCGTGCACGGTTACCGGTCGTTGGAGGGCACCTTCCTGGGGGGCTGCCTGTTCTCCGGCCGCACGGCGGGCCGGGCGGCCGCGAGGGCGGTCGCCTGACCTCGCCGTGCGCGGTACACCGACCGGCACCGGTCCGCGGGGCGGCGGCCGGTGCCGGTCACGGCCCTAGATCACCAGGGACAGCAGCAGCACCAGGGCGCCGCCGACCACGGAGATGACGCACTCCATCATCGACCAGGTCTTCAGGTTCTGCCCGACGCTGAGCCCGAAGTACTCCTTGACCAGCCAGAACCCGGCGTCGTTCACATGGCTGAAGAAGACCGAGCCCGCGCCGATGGCCAGCACCAGCAGGGCGGCGTGGGTGGTCGACATGTCGGCCGCCAGCGGCGCGACCAGACCGGCCGCCGAGATGGTGGCCACGGTCGCCGAACCGGTCGCCAGCCGGATCACCACCGCGATCAGCCAGGCCAGCAGCATCGCGGGGATGGACCAGTCCTTGGAGATGTCCAGGACCATCTCGCCGACGCCCGAATCGATCAGCGTCTGCTTGAAGCCGCCGCCGGCGCCGACGATGAGCAGGATGCCCGCGATCGGGCCGAGGGACTTCTCGACGGTCTCGGCGAGCCGCCCCTTGGTGAAGCCGGCCGGCCTGCCCAGGGTGAACATGCCCACGAGCACGGCCACCAGCAGCGCGATCATCGGGGAGCCGACGACGTCGAAGACACGCTGCACGGTGTTCTCGGGGTCGTCGACGACGATGTCCACCAGCGCCTTGGCCAGCATCAGCACGACCGGCAGCATCACGGTGGCCAGGGTCGCCCCGAAGCTGGGGCGGCGCACGGCCTCCTTGGAGACGCGCCCGTCCGACTGCTCCTCGGAGGCGCGCGGCAGCATGCGCTCGGGCACCGGGACGTCCACCCAGCGGGCGGCGATCTTCGAGAACACCGGACCGGCGATGATCACCGTCGGAATGGCGACCAGCACACCGAGGGCGAGGGTCACCCCGAGGTCGGCGCCGACGGAGTCGATCGCGGCCAGCGGGCCGGGGTGCGGCGGCACCAGGGCGTGCATCACGGACAGGCCCGCGAGCGCGGGGATGCCGATGCGCATCAGGTTGTGGTTGCCGCGCTTGGCGACCATCAGCACGACCGGGATCAGCAGCACGATGCCGACCTCGAAGAAGAGCGGCAGGCCGACCACCGAGGCGATCAGCACCATCGCCCACGGCATGGAGCGGCCGCTCGCCCGCGCCAGGATCGTGTCGACGATCTGGTCGGCGCCGCCGGAGTCGGCGAGCAGCTTGCCGAGGATCGCGCCGAGGGCGATCAGGACGCCGACGCCGGCGACCGTGGAGCCGAGTCCGCTGGTGAAGCTGGAGATCGCCTTGTCCAGGGGCGCCCCGGCGGCGGCGCCGAGCACCAGCGTGCCGATCGTCAGGGACAGGAAGGCGTTCAGCTTGAACTTGGTGATGAGCAGCACGATGGCGGCGATGCCCGCCAGTACGGCGATGCCCAGCTGTGCGTGGCCCGCCGAGGTGATCGGTTCGGCGGCGTCCGCTGCCAGCATCTCGACGCTGAGTCTGGTCACGGTGGTTCCTTGCGAGTACGGAGTACGGAGTACGGAGTACGGAAGTACGGATGTGCGGGGGAGGTGGGGAGGGCCGGGCCGGCCCGCCGGGCCTAGGAAGCGGGCCGGTCGAGATCGCCCAGCGCGGCCACGGCCCGCTCGGCGATCTCCTCGGGGCTGCCCGAGACGTCGACCGCGACGCCCCGCTCGTCCGCGCCGAGCGGCTGGAGCGTGGCGAACTGCGAGTCCAGCAGGGCGGTCGGCATGAAGTGGCCCTGCCGCTTGCCCATCCGGTCCTCGATGAGCGCCCGGTCACCGCTGAGGTGCACGAAGACGAGGTCCGGCGCGGCCGCGCGCAGCCGGTCGCGGTAGGCGCGCTTGAGCGCCGAGCAGCTCACCACCCCACCCAGCCCGGACCGCTCGTGGGCCCACGCGCCGATGGCGTCCAGCCACGGTCCGCGGTCCGCGTCGTCCAGGGGGGTACCGGCCGACATCTTGGCGATGTTCGCTTCCGGGTGGAAGTCGTCGCCCTCGGCGTACGGAACGCCGAGCCGGGACGCGAGCAGGGGGCCGATCGTGGTCTTGCCGGTTCCTGCCACACCCATGACCACGACGACGTGGGGGGTACGCATGACTACCTCGCTGTGTGTCTTCGTCGACATCGGACGTCACCTGACGTCGAGGACACTGAAACCCATTAGGTACGACGAATTCAAGAGCCTGTGACATATAAGTCTGACTTTTTCCGAGCGCGGCCCACCTCGTACGCTGAGCCCATGAGCACACGGGGCCGGGGGTTGCACGGACACGTACTGGACCTCCTCGGGCCGGCCATCACCGCGGGTGAGTACCCGCCGGGCAGCGTCCTGCGCACCGATGAGCTGGCGCAGCGCTTCGAGGTGTCGCGCTCGGTGATGCGCGAGGCGGTGCGCGTGCTGGAGTCCATGCAGCTGGTCGAGTCCCGCCGCCGCGTCGGGGTGACGGTCCGCCCGGCCGTCGAGTGGAACCTCTACGACCCCGAGGTCATCCGCTGGCGGCTGGCCGGCGCCGACCGGCCGCGCCAGCTGCGCTCGCTCACCGTGCTGCGCTCCGCGGTCGAACCGGTCGCCGCGGGGCTGGCCGCGCAGCACGCCACCGCCGAGCAGTGCGCCGAGCTCACCGAGTGCGCCCTCGGCATGGTGGCCAACTCGCGCGGCCACCGCCTGGAGGGGTACCTCTTCCACGACGTGGCCTTCCACCGCGTCGTCCTCAACGCGTCGGGCAACGAGATGTTCGCCCGCCTGGGCGACGTGGTCGCGGAGGTCCTCACGGGCCGTACCCAGCACGAGGTCATGTTCGAGGATCCCGACCCGGCCGCCGTCACCCTGCACGTCCAGGTCGCCGAGGCGGTCCGCGCGGGCGACGCGGCCCGGGCGGAGCGGCTCACCCGGGAGATCACGCTCGGCGCGCTCGAGGAGCTCGACATCCTGGCACCGAACAGCCGGCCCGCGACCACGGGGTGAACACCTCCCTGACGCGCGCCGTGGGGGCCTACTCCTCGACGTCCCCGTCCACGTACACCCACGCCCCGCCGACCCGCTCGAAACGGCTGTGCTCGCGCAGCGCGCCCCCGCGGTAGGAGGCCCGGAAGGTCACCGTCCCGGTGGTGTGGAAGGCCGAGCCGCCGGACGTCCCCAGCACCTCCAGGCCGGTCCACGCCGGACCGGGGCCGAGGTCGAGCCCCTGGGGCCGCGTCCGCGGGTGCCAGGTCCGCAGCAGGTACGCCTCGTCCCGCCGGACGTAGGCGCTGTACCGGGACCGCATCAGCGCCTCGGCGGTCGGCGCCGTCCCGGCACCCCCGTGGAAGCGGCCGCAGCACTTCTCGTACGTCTCCGCGAGGCCGCAGGGGCAGGAGGGGGCGTGCGAGGAGCCGGAGGCGGGCCTGCGCCGGGAGGAGGGGGTGCGTCGGGACATGCCCCCATTCTGCTGCACCCGGTGGTGCCTCCCGCTTCCGCGCCGGACGCACCGGACATGCCGAAGGCCCCGCTTCTCATCGAAGCGGGGCCTTCGCCGTGGTGTCCGAGGGGGGACTTGAACCCCCACGCCCGATAAAGGGCACTAGCACCTCAAGCTAGCGCGTCTGCCATTCCGCCACCCGGACAAGGTGTCTGTCGTGCGGGGTCTCCCTCGCGGCGACAGAGAAAACATTACCAGGCTTTCGAGGGCCTTCGATCACCCCCCGTTCCACCCGGCCTCCCGGCGTGAACGGCGCGTGACGGGCCGGGCCCGGTCTTGGGCGGACGGGGTGACGGAGGGAGGATGAGGGGGACCACCAGCGAGGACAGCGGGAGGAAGCAGCGTGAGCGAGACGGACACGACCAGGCGCGTCACCGGCGAGGACGAGGTCGTGGACCTCTGCCGCGACCTGATCCGCATCGACACCAGCAACTACGGCGACCACTCCGGCCCGGGCGAGCGCAAGGCCGCCGAGTACGTCGCGGAGAAGCTCGCCGAGGTGGGCCTCGACCCGAAGATCATCGAGTCGCACAAGGGGCGCGCCTCCACGGTCGCCCGCATCGAGGGCGAGGACCCGTCCAGGCCCGCGCTCCTCATCCACGGCCACACCGACGTCGTCCCGGCGAACGCCTCCGACTGGACCCACCACCCGTTCTCCGGCGAGATCGCGGACGGGTGCGTGTGGGGGCGCGGCGCCGTCGACATGAAGGACATGGACGCCATGACCCTGGCGGTCGTGCGCGACCGGCTGCGCAGCGGCCGCAAGCCCCCGCGCGACATCGTGCTCGCCTTCCTCGCCGACGAGGAGGCCGGCGGCACGTACGGCGCGAAGTACCTGGTCGACAAGCACCCGGACCTCTTCGAGGGGGTCACCGAGGCCATCGGCGAGGTCGGCGGGTTCTCCTTCACCGTCAACGAGAAGCTGCGGCTCTACCTCGTCGAGACCGCCGAGAAGGGCATGCACTGGATGCGGCTCACCGTGGACGGCACGGCCGGGCACGGCTCGATGACCAACACGGACAACGCCATCACCGAGCTGAGCGAGGCGGTCGGCCGGCTCGGGCGGCACACCTGGCCGGTGCGGGTCACCAAGACCGTACGGTCCTTCCTCGACGAGCTCTCCGACGCGCTCGGCACCGAGCTCGACCCGGAGAACATGGACGAGACGCTCGCCAAGCTCGGCGGCATCGCCAAGATGATCGGCACGACCCTGCGCAACACGGCCGCCCCCACCATGCTCGGCGCCGGCTACAAGGTCAACGTCATCCCGGGCCAGGCCACCGCCCACGTCGACGGGCGCTTCCTGCCGGGGTACGAGGAGGAGTTCCTCGCCGACCTCGACCGGATCCTCGGCCCGCGGGTCAAGCGGGAGGACGTGCACGCGGACAAGGCCCTGGAGACCGACTTCGACGGCCGGCTCGTGGACGCCATGCAGAGCGCGCTCGGCGCCGAGGACCCGATCGCCCGGGCCGTGCCGTACATGCTCTCCGGCGGCACCGACGCCAAGTCCTTCGACGACCTCGGCATCCGCTGCTTCGGCTTCGCGCCGCTGCAGCTGCCGCCGGAGCTGGACTTCGCCGGCATGTTCCACGGCGTGGACGAGCGGGTGCCGGTGGACGGACTGAAGTTCGGCGTGCGGGTGCTCGACCGCTTCATCGACGAGTCCTGAACGCCGTCACCGACGGCCTGATTCGTCCGCCCGTACGATGATCGACCGGCACGAGTGAATGAAAGCATTAACTCGTATCCTGATTACCTCCTCCTCGTTCTCGTCATGTGATCCGGATTTGGGGATCGCGTTGTTGACGAGGAGGAATGATGATCAAGAAGTTCGTTGCCGTCGCGGCCGTCACGGGTGGTCTGGTTATGGCGGGCGCGGGCATGGCCGCCGCCACCCCGGGTGGCACCCAGGGCACGGCCATCGGTTCCCCGGGCATCCTCTCCGGGAACGTCGTGCAGGTGCCCGTCCACGTCCCGGTGAACATCTGCGGCAACACGGTCAACGTGGTCGGGCTGCTGAACCCCGCCTTCGGCAACACCTGCGTCAACCAGTGACGTCGTGCCCCCCTTGAGGCCCTGAGCCCGTTCGGCCCCGGAACGCGTGCCACGCGTTCCGGGGCCGAACGGCTTCTCCGAGGAAGCCCGGCCGGAGAACCCGGTCGGGCGGTCCAGCCGGAAAGTGCAGGACGACCACGACTGTGAAAGCAGGAATTGCAGCGATGCGACAGGTCACCCGCAGAGGCCTGATGACCGTGGCGGCCGCGACGGGCGTCATCGCCGCGAGCGGCGGCTACGCGAACGCCGACTCCGGCGCCCACGACTCCACCACACACTCGCCCGGTGTGCTCACGGGCAACTCCGTCCAGGCGCCGGTGTACGCCCCGGTCGACGTCTGCGGCAACACCGTGACCGTCGCGGGGACGCTCGACCCGGCGGTGGGCAACAGGTGCGGCGACCAGGGCGGCGGAGGGCGCGAGGAGAACGGGCCCGGTGGCCACCGGACCGAGCCCCGGACCACCGAGACCGAGGGGCATGCCGCGGACTCGTCCGGGATCGGCTCCGGGAACCACGTGCAGGCGCCGGTGTACGCCCCGGTCGACGTCTGCGGGAACTCCGTGGAGGTCGCCGCCACCGGCACTCCCGCCCCCGGTGGCGCCGAGTGCGGGACCGGTCACGGCGGTGGCCGCGGGGCGGCCCCGGGGATCGCGGCGGGCTTCGAGGCGACCGGCGGGCCCGGCGGATCGGGACTCTCCGGTGCGCGGGACGACGCGTCCCCCTTCGGTGGGCCCGTCGGACGTGACGAACACGGGGGACCCGGTGAACCGGGCGCCCTGTTCCCGGCCGGTACCCGGGGGAGCCTCCTCGCCGGGCAGGACACCACCTCCACCCAGGACGTCGCACAGCTCGCCCGGACCGGCGCCGAGCTGCCGCTCGGCCTGGTGCTCCCGGCCGGCGCGGGCGCGCTGCTCGGCGGCGCCCTGCTCTACCGCAAGGCCCGTGCCGCCGGGTGACCGACGGTACGGACCGCCGGCGCGCGACCCCGCCGCCGGCACGGCGGAGCGGGCCCCGCAGCAGCGGGGCCCGCTCCGTATGTGTCGCGGTCGCCCGTCCTCACCACGTCGCGCGCACCTGGCGGATGATCCGTCGGCGCAGCCGCACCCTGCGGCTCCCGTCACGCAGCAGGCTCAGGCGGTCCAGTTCCCAGTGACCGTACTCGGCATGGTCCGTCAGCAGACGTGTGGCGTCCTTGCGGGAGACCCCGCGCGGCACGTACACGTCGACAAATTCGTATTCCGGCATCGCATCTATTGTGCGGGCTGGGGCCCGGTACGGATAGCGTCTGCACTATGTCTGATGCTGCGCAGCCGACCGCTGCCGAGGTACGCGCCGCCGCCGAGGCGGTCAAGACCGCGCTCGACCGCCACCTGGCGGCGGTCGAGCTGAGGGCGGAGGAAGACGCCCCGACCGTCACCGAAGCGTTCAACGAGCTGGCCGCCGCGGCCGAGACCTACGACGAACTCCTCTTCCAGCGCTACAACGAGGTCACGCCCTTCGACATCCCCGGCGCGGTGCCGCCCTACACCGGCCCGGAACCCGAGGCCATCAGCGTGCTGATCCGGCGGGACTACACCGTGGCCGAACCGCAGCGGCTCCTGGCACAGGCACAGCGCGTCGAGGCCGCCGAGGACGACGGGGCGGGCCCCCGGAACTCCGGCGGCACGGGTACCGCGCACGCGCTGGACGTCGTGTTCGGCGAGTTCGAGGCGGACGAGATCGCCTCGCGGCACAAGGAGTTCGGCCTGGAGGAGGGCGACTCCACGCTCTGGATCACCGTCCTGGACGAGCCCGCCGAACCAGGTGAATGGCTGGAGACCCCCTTCGAGCAGCCCGAACAGGAGCGGGTCATCTGTCGGTTCGACGCCAGCGCGGTCTTCGACGAGGACGAGGACGACGCCGACGGCGGCCACGAGGACGGTCTCCGCCCCGCCCCCGTGTTCGCCGGGGACCTGGACGACGACGAGGACCTGGAACCGCTGGACGCGGATCGCTGACCCCCGCTCCGGTCAACCGGCCGTCGGCAGCAGCGCCTTGAGCAGGGTGACCAGGCGCGTCGTACGGGGCTTGGCGGGAACCTCGGCGACGGCCCGGGGCAGGGCCTGCTCCACGCCGTGGACCACGGACAGATGGCGCTCGGCCCGCCCGAAGGCCGTGTAGATCCACGGGCGGTTCAGGGCCTTGACCGCGTCCCCGGGCAGCACCACGACCACGGCCGGCCACCGCTGTCCCACGGCCTGGTGCGCGGTCAGTGCCCACCCGTGCCGCACGGACTGCTCCACGCGCTCCTTCGGTACGACGACGGGGGCCCCCGCGCACTCCAGGTGCAGCCCCTCGGCGTCGGCCCGCACCACGCGGCCCAAGGCCGTACGGCCCGGTGCGGGGGAGAAGACGATCCGGTCGCCGGGGTCGAAGCCGCCGAAGCGGCCGGGGCCGGGGTTCAGCCGCTCCTTGAGCACGGTGTTGAGCGCGCGGGTGCCGGCCGCGCCCCCGTGGCCCGGGGTGATCACCTGGGTCTGCTCCGCCGGAACCCCGATCGCCCGCGGCACGGAGTCCGCGACCAGCTGCACGGTGCGGTGCACGGCCTCACCGGCCTCCCGCACCGGCACGATCACGACCTCCTTGCCCGGTGCGTCGACCTGGTTCAGCTCGCCGACACCGATGCCGGAGACCAGCTCGCCCAGCGGTCCCGGGTCGGGCTTGCGCGAGGCGACCTGGGGGCAGACCCGTGCCGCCAGCAGGTCCGCGAAGACCCGCCCCGGACCCGCCGACCACAGCACCCCGGGATCGCCGCTGAGCACGAGCCGGGCCCCGTCGGGCAGCGACTCGGCCAGCACGGCCGCGGTCTCGACGTCGAGCTGCGGGGCGTCGAGCACGACGAGGAGGTCGAGCGCCAGCGCGCCGTCCGCGTCCCGCCCGGGCCCCTGCGCACCGGAGAGCAGCCCGGCCACGGTGGCCACCGCATCGAGGGCGTCGTGCGCCTCGGTCGCCTGTCCGGTCCCGTCCCGGTCCGCGGCGGCGAGCAGCCGTGCGAACCGCTGCCTGCCGTCCGCGCCGTGCGTGGCGGCATGGGCCCGCAGGCCG
>NZ_JAVRHI010000376.1:0-92738 GCF_034105845.1 Streptomyces sp. CRN 30
CCCGGCCCCCGGGTCGCCGACACCCGCGCCGCCGTGGTCAAGGCACCGCCCCCGGAGGCCGCCCTCTCCGTCTCCTGGGCCAAGCCCCGCCCCGGGGTCAACGGCGCCGACGCCGTCGTACCGCCCGCGCCGGCCGCGCCCCCGGACCAGGCGGCCGGCTGGCGGCCCTGGCGGTTCCGGATGTCCAACGACGTCTGGGGGACCCCCTCCGTCGCCGGCGACCTGGTCTACGTCACCTCCTTCGAGGTGCACGCCCTGGACGTCGCGACCGGGCGGCGCCGCTTCAAGACCCGCGACGTGGCCTGGTCGAAGGCGGTCGCGGACGGCCGCGTCCACGCCTCCGACGGGCCCACGCTGTACGCCCTCGACGCCCGCACCGGCGCCGACCTGTGGCGGCTGGGCACCGACGCCTGGGTGTACGCGCTCAAGGCCGACCGGGGCGTCGTGGTCACCGGCACCCGCGGCGGCGGCGTCCAGGCGTACGACGCCGTCACCGGACAGAAGCTGTGGGAGGCCACCGGCTGCCAGACCGACTTCGAGTCGCCGGAGGCGGGCCCGGCCCTCTTCGACGGCACGGTCTACGTCTGGCAGGACGCCCGGCTGCGCGCCCTGGACGCCCGCGGCGGCGAGGAGCGCTGGTCGTACCCGATCGGCGACGCGGCCTCCTGCGGCGGCGTACCGGTCCGGATCAGCCAGGCACCGGACGGTTACGTGTACGTCTGCGCCGGTACGCGCGTCCTGGCGCTGGACGCGGCCGCCGGACACGTCCGCTGGCACTTCGAGGCCCCGGCGGTCTTCCTCAGCCCGCCGGCCTTCGTGCCGGGACCGGCCGTCACCGGCGGCGGCCTCTACCTGGCCGACTACCTCGGCACGGTGTACGCCCTCGACGCCACCGACGGCCGCGACCGCTGGCGCATCGCCACCGAGGCCCGCACCGCCACCGAGCCGGTGCTGGTCGCCGCGGGCCACGTGCACGTCGGCAGCGGCAAGGGCCTCTACACCCTGGACGCCGTCACGGGCACGCCCAAGTGGCGCTTCCAGGCGGGCGGCGACATCGTGGGCGCCCCCGCCGTGGCCGAGGGCCGGATCCACTTCGGCTCCACCGACCACCTGCTCTACACCCTGAAGGCCGACGACGGCCGGCTCCGCTGGAAGCTGGCGACCGGCGGCGAGATCACCGGCACCCCGGTGGTGCGGGACGGCATCGTCTACGCGTGCAGCAAGGACCGCTGCGTGTACGCGCTGGACGCGGAGAAGGGCACGGGGACCGCCCGGACGAGCTGAGAGACCTGGGGCGTTCGTGGACGGACGGTGACATGGCCGTGACATGTGATCGTTAGCGTGGTCCCATGCACACACGGGGGCGAACACGCACACTCAGGTACACGGCGGTCTCGGCACTGGTGGTCCTCACCCTGACCGGCTTCTCCACGGGGCGCGGCCACGGACACGGCACCGGTGACTCCGACGGCGGGGGAGGGTGCAGCAGTTCCTCCCAGGACCACGACAGCTCGTCGTCCACCGGCGGCAGCGGCGTGTACAAGGACGACAGCGACGGCAGCTACGACGACGACAGCACCGGCAGCGGCGGCTCGAACGGCAGCACGAACACGACCGTCCTCCTGGACGCCACCGTGGAGGTGGTGAGCTGCGTCGGGCCGGACCGGCCCTACGCCACCGTCAAGGTGACCAACCGGGACTCTCAGGCCGGCACCTTCGAGGCGGCCGTCACCTTCCAGGACGCCGACGGCACCTATCTCGACCGCGACGTCGTGGAGGTCACGGTCGCCGGGAACGCCTCCGACACGGCGGAGGTGTGGGTGGACGCGAGCGTCCGCGACGACGTCGGCCACTGCGAGCCGGACCCCACCGCGCCCTCGGTCTGAACGTCTGAACGTCTGAGCGCCTGAACGCACGGCACGGCCGCGGCGGCTCCCCCTCCGAGCCACCGCGGCCGTGCTCTCCCCCGTGGACGGGCAGCCGCCTCAGGCGGGCTCGTCCGTGGCGTGGATGTTCTCCGTGCCGGTCTCGGCGGTCTCGTCGGCCGCCTTCGTCTCCGCGGCGACCGGCTCGCTCGTCGCGTGGATGTTGCCCAGCGTCGTGACGGGCGTTTCGTCCGTGCCGCCCGTGGCGTGGATGTTCTCGGTGCTCGTGCTGTTGTCGTCGGCGCTCATGAAGACGCTCCCCTGAAGTGCGAATCCCTGGAATGAGACCTGTCCGGCGGCTCCCCCGCGAGCCCGCCGGACAGGTGTGATGACCGCTCACCGTAGTGCAACGGCCCAGGTCGCCCCGCCCGCCCCCCAGCGCGACGGAACAACGTGAACGAGCATGCCGGGCCGCGATAAACGAACGATGAACGGCCCTGCCGGCACCCGGACGCCCGGCCCCCGCCCTCTCCGCCTCACGCCACGGCGAGCGGTGTGAGCAGGGCGCGGACCGTGTCGGCCTCCGGAGCGCCGAGCGCCTCGAACGACTCCAGCGCCTCGTGCCAGCAGACCCGGGCCCGCCCGGTCTGCCCGATGCCGCTCAGCGCCCGGCCGAGGACGACCAGCACGTTGGCCCGGCGCCAGTCGCCGCCGATGCCGCGCAGCACGGTGAGGGCGTGCTCGGCGTGGGACGCGGCCTGCGCCGTACGCCCCGCGGCGAGGTCGACCTCCGCGAGCCGGAACAGGGACATGCCCTCCCACAGCCGCTGACGGCTGTCCCTGAAGACGGTCAGCGCCTCGCCGAGCCGGGCGGCCGCCTCGGCGAGACTGCCCTGCTGGGTGAGGGCGAGACCCAGCGCGTACCGCCCGTTGGCGCCCTTCAGGGCATGCCCCATCGCGTCGTACATGCGAGTGCCCTGCCGGGCGAGGTCGACGGCGCTGCCGGTGCGGCCGGTGGCCAGGTGGATGCGGGAGAGGTTGCACAGGGCGCTCGCCACGCCGGGCCGGTCGTCGCAGGCCCGGAACGACTCGATCGCGTGGCTCAGGTGGGCCTCGCCGTCCTCGTGCCGGTGCTGGTAGAGGGCGATCACCCCGAGGATGTTCGACGACCAGCAGACGGCCGGCGGATCGTCCGCCTCCGTCGCCAGCTCCCGGGCCCGCGCGGCCTCCTCGTCGGCCTGGGCGAAGCGCCCGGTGACGTTGTGCGCGTAGGCCAGGGTGATCAGGGCACGGGCCTCGGCCCGCGGGTCGCCGGCCTGCCGCGCCGCCTCCCGCAGCGCCGACGCCACCTGCTCGTACGCCTTGGAGTTGGTGCCGGACTCGGCCAGGTCCACCGCCGCCCACAGCACGTCCACGGCCCGCCCGATCAGCTCCGGCGCCGTCGACTGCCGTACGCACGCCAGCAGGGACACCGCCTCCGCGTACAGCCAGTCCTGCGCCCGGTGCCGGTCGGTGAGGACCAGGCCCGGGTGCGCGGTGGGCGCCAGGTGGTCCGTCAGCCGGTCGCCGGGCCGCTCGACGGCGTACACGCCCGCCACCGTGGCCAGGTAGAAGTCGAGCAGCCGGGAGAGCGCGGCCCGCCGTCCGGCGGACGGCCGCTCGTCGCGTTCGGCGCATGCACGCGCGTAGAGCCGGACCAGGTCGTGGAAGCGGTAGCGGCCCGGCGCCGCCGACTCCAGCAGGGACGTGTCGACCACGGACTCCAGCAGGTCCTCCGTCTCGTCCGCCGGGAGGTCGAGCATCGCGGCGGCCGCCGCCAGGGAGATGTCCGGGCCGTCGGCCAGGCCCAGCAGCCGGAACGCGCGGGCCTGCGCGGGCTCCAGCTGCCCGTAGCCCAGCTCGAAGGTGGCCGCCACCGCCAGGTCGCCGGCCTGGAGTTCGTCGAGGCGGCGGCGCTCGTCGGCGAGCTTCGCGGCCAGCACCGACACCGTCCAGGTACGGCGGGCCGCCAGCCGGGACGCCGCGACCCGGATCGCCAGCGGCAGGAAACCGCAGGCGGCGACCACGTCCAGGGCGGCCTCCCGCTCGGCGGCCACCCGCTCCTCGCCGACGATCCGGGTGAACAGCGTCAGCGCCTCGTCCGGCGACATCACGTCCAGGTCGACCAGGTGCGCGCCCGCCAGGCCCACCATCCGGGACCGGGACGTCACCAGCGCCGCGCAGCCCTCCGTGCCCGGCAGCAGCGGCCGGACCTGCGCCGCGTCCCGGGCGTTGTCCAGCAGCACCAGCACCCGGCGGCCGTCCAGCACCGAGCGGTACAGCGCCGCCCGTTCCGCCAGCGAGTCGGGGATCGCGGAGTCCGCCGTGCCGAGCGCCCGCAGGAACGAGCCGAGCACCGTCTCCGGGTCGGCCGGCCGCGCGCCGGCACCCTGGAGATCGACGTAGAGCTGCCCGTCGGGGAAGGCCGACCGGGCCCCGTGGGCGACATGGACGGCGAGGGTGGTCTTGCCGACGCCGCCGATGCCCGCGACCGCGGACACCGCCATCACCCGGCCGTCGTTGCCCGACGCCGAGACCAGGACGTCGCTCAGCTGGCGTACGAAGGCGGACCGGCCGGTGAAGTCCGGTACGGTCGCCGGTAGTTGCGCGGGACGGACCGGTACGGAGGCCGGCTGCGCGGCCGGGCCCGAGGGCTCCGCCAGCGCCGGGTCGGCACGCAGCACCCGCCGTTGCAGTTCCTGGAGGCCGGGGCGCGGGTCCACGCCCAGCTCCTCGGCCAGCAGCCGCCGGGTGTCGGCGTACACCGCGAGGGCCTCCGCCTGCCGGCCGCTGCGGTACAGCGCCAGCATCAGCAGTTCCCGCGGCCGCTCGCGCAGTGGGTGGGCGGCGGTGAGCGCGGTCAGCTCCGAGACCGCCTCGGCGTGACAGCCCTGCTCCAGGTCCATCTCGAGGCACGTCTCCAGGAGTTGCAGCCGCCACTCCTCAAGGCGTACCCGCTGCGCCTGCGCGTACGGGCCCGGTACGGCGGCCAGTGCCTCGCCGTCCCACCGCGCCAGGGCGCGGCGCAGCACGTCCCGGGCGTGGCACAGGTCCCCGGCGGCGCGGCCCTTCTCCGCCTCGGCGGCCAGGTCCTGCGCGGCGGTCAGGTCCAGGGCGCCGTCGGCCAGGCCGCGCACCGCGTACCCGCCGGACTCGCTGACCAGCACCTGGGGGCCGAGGACCTTGCGCAGCCGGGACGCGTAGGTGCGCAGCGCGGCCAGCGCCTGCGACGGCGGTTCCTCGCCCCACAGGGCGTCGATCAGCTCCGCGGCCGTGGCCGTGCGGCCCTCGCGCAGCAACAGGGCGGCGAGCAACGCGCGTTGCTGCGGTGAACCGGTGGGCAGCGGTTCGTCTCCGCGCCACGCGCGCACCGGACCGAGCACACCGAACCGCAGGGCGGCCGCCGGCTCCACCGGGGCGCCGGACCGCCGCTGCTCCGGCACTCGCGGCACACCGTCCATCTGGTCCCCCTCAGCATCCCGAGCAACCCTGTCAGTCTGCCTTGTCCGCACCGGCCCCGTCAGCCTCGGGAGACACCGATCACAGGGGCCTGCGCGACACGGACACGGATCCTTCAACTCCTCTTCCCGGTGGCGTCGCCCGGGTCCGCGGGTTCACCGGACAGCCTCATGGGGAAAGCGAGGACGTACGAGGGACGGGTGGTGCGGTCGTGCGGGTCGTGACCTGGAATCTGTGGTGGCGGTTCGGGCCCTGGGCGGAACGGCAGAAGGCGGTGCTCGCGGTCCTGGGCGAGCTGCGGCCCGACGTGGTGGGGCTCCAGGAGGTGTGGGCGGCCGACGACGGCGGGAACCTCGCCGAGTGGCTCGCCGGGGAGCTGGGCCTGCACTGGACCTGGGCGGCGTACCGCGCCCCCGAGCGCTGGCAGCGGCGGATCGACGACCGGCGCGTCACCATCGGCGCCGCCGTCCTCAGCCGCTGGCCGGTGGCCGGACGGGCGGTGCTGCGGCTGCCCGCGCCCGCCGCGCTGGACGACGGACGCGTGGCCCTGTACGCGGGCCTGGACGCGCCGGGCGGGCGGCTGGACTTCGTCACCGCCCACCTGACCTCCGCCTCCACCGCGTCGGCGGTGCGGTGCGCGCAGACCGACGCGCTCGCCGGCTTCGCCGCCCGGCACCGGCACCGGCACGGCACGGCGTACCCGCCGGTGCTCACAGGGGACTTCAACGCCGGGCCCGCCTCCGCCGAGCTGCGCCGCCTCGCCGCCCGCGGCTGGACGGACGCCTGGGACGGGGCCGCCCCGGACGCCCCGGCCGCGACCTGGGACCCCGCCAACCCCTACGTCACCGGCGCCGGCCCGGCGGAGCGCATCGACCACATCCGCCTCGGCCCGGACACGCCCGTCCGCGTCCGCTCGGCGCACCGCGCGGGCGACGCCCCGGTGGACGGCGTGTGGCCCTCCGACCACTACGCCGTCGTCGCCGACCTGGACGGCCCCTGACCGGTCAGCGCCGCCCGAGGAAGACCGGGTTGGTGAACGCGGCCAGCGCCCCCGGCAGCGGACCGGCCGCCGCCTCGTGCCGGACCTCCGCCCGTACGTACGACGCGTAGGACGCCGTCGTCCGCCACTCCACGGTCCCTTCGCCGGACACCGGCAGCGGACCGGCGGTGTGCAGCACCCCCTGGTCGGTGACGAGGCGGACCGTGCAGCGCGGGGCGCCGGTCACCGCCAGGCGGACGGTGACCGGGGTGTCGTCGGCCACGTCGAGCCGCTCGCCGATCCCGGCGTGCTCCCCGCGCCCGCCGGACGCGGTGAAGGCGAGCGAGATCCGCGCCGACTCCGCGACGTAGGACCGGCCCGCCCGGATGCCCTCCTGGATCGCCGTGCGGGTCAGGTCGTCGGCGAGCACGACGGTCTGCGGCGTCCCGACCGGGTCGGGGTCGCGGTGCGCGTCGCTGCTGCCCATCGCCGGGAGCCAGCCCCGGGCGCCGTCCCGGACGGACGCCACGAGCATGCCGTCCCAGTCGGCCAGCGCGACCTCGTCGTCGGCGGTGTACGGCCCGTTCCACACCTCGACCGCGTCCGCCTCGTCGAAGCCGAACTTCCAGGTGCAGCCGATGCAGGTGGCGTGCGGATGGGCGGGCACGACCAGCCCCCCGGCCCGCCGGATCTGCCGCGCGAACCGGCCGAAGCGGTTGTCGCGGGCCCGGTAGCGCCAGTCGACGAAGGTGCCCGGGTCGGTGCCGACCGCGACGACGTGCCCGTTCCGCGTCGTCACCTCCTCACCGACCATGACCAGCAGGTCGTCCCCGGCCGCCGCCGCCCAGTGGGCGTGCGCCGAGTGGGTGTTGTGCTCCGAGGAGTTGATGAAGTCCAGCCCCGCGGCCCGCGCCAGCGCCGCGATCTCCTCCGGGGTGCGGCGCCCGTCGGAGTACCAGGAGTGCAGGTGGCAGTCGCCCCGGTACCAGTCCCGGCCGCGCCCCGCCGCCCGCTCCGGCGGGTACACCGGGCGCACGGCCTCGCCCTGCTCGCCGTAGGACAGCACCACGGTGATCTCGTACGACAGTCCCTGCGGGGCGACCGTGTACGGGCCGAGCGCGATGTGCCACGTGCCCGCCCGCACCGGACCGGGGAGATACCCCGGCGTCGCCTCGTCCGCCCGGACGAAGAACTCCGTGCGCGCCCCGCCCGACCAGCCGCGGAAGCCCCGGCCGCCCAGGCCGGTGCCGCGCTCGTCGAAGAGGCCGATGTCGAGGGCGTTGCCCGCGGTGCCGGCCGGTACCGCGGGTCTGTCGTAGGTGTAGGAGACCCGGAACTCCCGCACGCCGTCCGGCACCTCGACGGGCACGTACACGAAGTCCGGCGACCCCGTGGGCAGGGTCCCCTCGATCGTCCTGCTCTCCGGGCCGTCCCGGTCCGCCGCCGCCGCGAAGCTCACACTCCCCAACGTAAGCGCGGCGGCGCCGCCCGTCACGAACAGAGCCCGCCGCCCGATGCCGTACTCGTCTTCGCCCATGCCGCAACTACAGCGCCCCGTGGGACGCGCGGGGAACGGCGCGACCAGCCACATCCCACCCGCGCCCATAACCGCACCACACCTCCCAAACCCCTGACGGCGCTCTACGTATCCTCGAAGGATGACGACTCCCGCGACCTCCGGAACCGGCCCCACCGAGAACTCCATGCGTCGCGCCCTCAAACGCGCCCGTACCGGCGTCTCCCTCGACGTCGGCGAGGCGGCCGTGCTCCTCCAGGCCCGCGGCGAACACCTGGACGACCTCGCCGCGTCCGCCGCCCGGGTGCGGGACGCCGGTCTGGAGGCGGCCGGGCGCCCCGGCGTCATCACGTACTCCAAGAGCGTCTTCATCCCCCTCACCCGGCTGTGCCGGGACAAGTGCCACTACTGCACCTTCGTCACCGTCCCCGGGAAGCTCCGCCGGGACGGCCACGGCATGTTCATGTCTCCGGACGAGGTGCTGGACGTCGCCCGCAAGGGCGCCGCCCTCGGCTGCAAGGAAGCCCTCATCACCCTCGGCGACAAGCCGGAGGACCGCTGGCCGGAGGCGCGCGAGTGGCTCGACGCGCACGGCTACGACGACACCATCGCCTACGTCCGCGCGATCTCCATCCGCATCCTGGAGGAGACCGGACTCCTCCCGCACCTCAACCCCGGGGTGCTGACCTGGACGGACTTCCAGCGGCTCAAGCCCGTCGCGCCCAGCATGGGCATGATGCTGGAGACCACCGCGACCCGTCTGTGGTCCGAGCCCGGCGGCCCCCACCACGGCTCCCCGGACAAGGAACCCGCCGTCCGGCTCCGTGTCCTGGAGGACGCGGGCCGCTCCTCCGTCCCCTTCACCTCCGGCATCCTGCTGGGCATCGGCGAGAACCACGAGGAGCGCGCCGAGTCCCTCTTCGCGCTCCGGAAGGTCGCCCGCGCCTACCACGGCGTCCAGGAGCTGATCATCCAGAACTTCCGCGCCAAGCCGGACACCGCGATGCGCTCCATGCCCGACGCGGAACTGGACGAACTGGTCGCCGCGGTGGCCGTCGCCCGCGTCGTCATGGGCCCCGCCGCCAACATCCAGGCCCCGCCCAACCTCGTCGACAGCGAGTACGAGCGGCTGATCGCCGCCGGCATCGACGACTGGGGCGGCGTCTCCCCGCTCACCATCGACCACGTCAACCCCGAGCGCCCCTGGCCGCAGATCGAGGAACTGGCCGAGCGCTCCCGCGCCGCCGGGTTCGAACTGCGCGAACGGCTCTGCGCGTACCCGGAGTTCGTCCGCCGCGGCGAACCCTGGCTGGACCCGAGGCTGCTCCCGCACGTCCGCGCGCTCGCCGACCCCGAGACGGGCCTCGCCCGCCCGGACGCGGTGGTCGAGGGCCGGCCGTGGCAGGAGCCCGAGGAGGTCTTCGAGGCGTCCGGCCGCACCGACCTGCACCGCACCATCGACACCGACGGCCGCACCGCCGACCGCCGCGACGACTTCGACGAGGTCTACGGCGACTGGGGCGCCCTGCGCGAGGCCGCCGCCCCCGGCATGGCCCCCGAGCGGATCGACACCGACGTACGCGCCGCCCTCACCACCGCCGCCGACGACCCCACGAAGCTCACCGACGACGAGGCCCTCGCCCTGCTGCACGCCGACGGCCCGGCCCTCGACGCGCTGTGCCGCGTCGCGGACGACGTCCGCAGAAGCGCCGTGGGCGACGACGTGACGTACATCGTCACCCGCAACATCAACTTCACCAACGTCTGCTACACCGGCTGCCGTTTCTGCGCCTTCGCCCAGCGCCGCACCGACGCCGACGCCTACACCCTCTCCCTGGACCAGGTCGCCGACCGCGCGGCGCAGGCGTGGGACGTCGGCGCGGTCGAGGTCTGCATGCAGGGCGGCATCCACCCGGACCTGCCCGGCACCGCGTACTTCGACATCGCGCGCGCCGTGAAGGAACGCGTCCCCGGCATGCACGTCCACGCCTTCTCCCCGATGGAGGTCGTCAACGGCGCGACCCGTACGGGGATGTCGGTCCGCGAGTGGCTGACCGCGGCGAAGGAGGCGGGCCTGGACTCGGTCCCCGGCACCGCCGCCGAGATCCTCGACGACGAGGTCCGCTGGATCCTCACCAAGGGCAAGCTGCCCGCCGCCACCTGGATCGAGGTGATCACCACCGCGCACGAACTGGGCATCCGCTCCAGCTCCACGATGATGTACGGCCACGTCGACCAGCCCCGGCACTGGCTCGGCCACCTGCGCACCCTCGCCTCCATCCAGGAACGCACGGGCGGCTTCACGGAGTTCGTGACGCTCCCCTTCATCCACACCAACGCGCCCGTCTACCTGGCGGGGATCTCCCGCCCCGGCCCGTCGATGCGGGACAACCGCGCCGTCACCGCGATGGCCCGGCTCCTGCTGCACCCGCACATCCCCAACATCCAGACCAGCTGGGTCAAGCTCGGCACGGAGGGCGCCGCGGAGATGCTCCGCTCCGGCGCCAACGACCTGGGCGGCACGCTGATGGAGGAGACGATCTCCCGGATGGCGGGCTCGTCCTACGGCTCGTACAAGTCCGTACGGGACCTGATCGCGGTCGCCGACGCGGCCGGGCGCCCGGCGAAGCCGCGTACCACCCTCTACGGCGAGGTCCCCGAGGAACGGCGGCGGGCGGCGACCGCGTCCGACGGCCACCTGCCGGAGCTGCTGCCGGTGCTCGACTGAGCCGGGACCGGGTGCTCGGCCGGCCGGGTGCTCAGTCCCCGTCCAGGGACCGCTCGCTGATCACCCGGTCCGCGGTCTCCAGCAGGGACCGGTCGTGGCTGAAGGCGTGGGCGCGCATCCGGGCCAGGGCGTCGAACGGGGTCAGCCCGTCCGCCTCGGCCAGCACCCCGGCGGCGGCATGCACACGCGGCGGGTAGCCCTGCGGTCCGGGGCGCACCCGCCGGTACTCGTCGGTGACCATTCCGGGGTGGGCGTCGAGCGCGAGCATGGCGACGATCCGGGCCCAGCCGCGGACCCGGGTCCGCTCCCCGTCGGTGAGCGGACCCGGTGCGGCGCGGTAGAGGTCCATGGCGCCGACCCGCAGCCGCCCGGTGGCCAGCGGCAGCGCCGTCACCGCCCGCAGCCCCTGCTCGTCGGCGGCCCGGGTGAAGACGGGCCACCGCTCGCGTACGGCGCGCAGGTCGGGTGCCTCGACGAGGCGGTCGGTCACGTACGCCTCGGTGCAGGGTCCCTCCCCGCTGACGAGCTGGGCGTTCTCCAGGTGCCGGGCGCGGGGGTCGGTGGCGTGGCCGATCGTGCGCAGCTCCCCGTCGGTGATCAGGATGACGCCGAGGCCGTCGGAGGACAGGTCGGCCGCGCAGACCGCGCAGGCGGAGCGCAGGGAGACGTCTCCGGTCTCGGCGAGGCGCCGCCAGAGGGTGCTGTGGTCGTCCTTGTGCACAGGGATCCGTCCCGGGTTCAGTTCAGGCGCTGCAGATCGGCGGCGTCGATCTTCCGCTCGACGAGCTGCCGGCACACCGCCGACAGTCCGAGCCGCCGGGACCGGGCGTAGGCGCGCAGTCCGTCGAACGCCTCGTCGACGCCCACGTGCCAGTGCTCGGCGAGGACGCCCTTGGCCTGCTCGATGACGACACGGCCGGCCAGGGCGGCCTGCAGCTGGGCGCTCTCCCGGTTGCCGTGCAGCAGGGAGCGCTGCTGGAGGACGGCGAGGGTGGTGACGTCCGCCAGGGCCCGTGCCGCCCGCGCGTCGTCCGGCGCGATGTCCTGATCACGGGCGTCGAAGAGGCTCAGCGCCCCGACGGCCCGGTCGCGCAGGCGCAGCGGCAGGGCGTGGGTGACGGCGAAACCGGCCCGGCGGGCGTCGGCGGCGAGCAGCGGGTGGGCGGCGGCCACGGCGGGGGAGCCGAGACGGAGGCCGAGCCGGTCCCGGCCCTCCCGGTAGGCGTCCACCGCGGGCCCCTCGTCGAACTGGCGATCGAAGAGATGGGTGAGGCGGGCGTGCTCGTCCGAGGCGGCGATCAGATGGAGACGGCCGCCCCGGTCCGCCAGCATCACCCCGGCCCCCGACACCCCGAGCAGCTCCGTGCAGCGGTCGCACAGCGCGTGCAGGAAGTCGATCAGGTCGTAGTCGTCGACCAGGGTGCCGACCGCGTCGAGCACGGCCGTCAGCAGGCGTTGCTCACGAGTCATGGGCCTCAGTCCCTCCGCCGGCCGGACTGGTCCGGCCCGTCCTCATCTTGACGAAAGTGCACCCGCCGGGCCAGCACGTCCTCGGCGACCTCCATCACCGCCCTGTCGTGCGAGAAGGCGTACGCGCGCAGCACGACCAGCGCCTCGGGGAGGCCGATGCCGGCCTGCACACTGATCATCCCGGCCGCCTGGTGCACCGCCGCCCGGTACAGGTCCGCGCCCTCCCCGGCCGCGAACGCCCGCAGTCTGCCGGTGTTCTGCACGAGGACACCGGTCAGGGCGTGCGCGACGATCCACACATCCGGCACCGTGTCCGGCGCCGGCGGCCCCGGCGCCGCCCGCTGCAGGGTCAGCGTGCCCACGCAGGCGCTGCCCAGGAGCAGCGGGAAGCAGAAGACCGCCCGGACGCCCGCCGCCAGCGCACGGGGCAGCAGCACCGGCCAGCGCTCGGCCGGAATCCGGGTCAGATCGGGCTCCAGGGAGACGGCGCCGGCGCGGGCCACCTCGGGTCCCGGCCCCTCGCCGAGCGTCCACTGCAAGTCCTCCAGCTCGGTGCTGACCCCGGGCGTGGACCACAGCAGCTCCCCGGTCCCGTCGCCGATCAGCGCGGAGACGGCGACGCCGTCGACGCCGAGGACCCGCGCGCACTCCACCGGGTCGGCGCCGATCAGCCCCTCGCCGTCGGGTGCGATCCGCAGTGTGTCCAGCACGGCCGCCAGGTCGCCTCTGGAACCCACGTCCGTCACCTCCCGCGCGGCCGGTCGGCGCCACGCCCCGAGTCTAGGCCGTCCCCGCCGCGTCTCCGCGGCGTCGCGACACCGCGGAGATGCGGCAGGGCCGGCCCAGGACCGCCCGCCGCCCCGCACCGCCGGGACCGCACCGCCGCCCGCTCCACGGCTGTGCCATAGCGCCCTCTGGACCGGCCGGGTACGCCGTCCGGGGCGAACGAGGTGCTGCGGGCGGGATACGCCGTTCAGGGCGCGTGGGGTGTCCGGAGTGCTCGGGGTGAGGTCGGGCGGGGTGGGCGCGTAGCCTGGTGGGGTCAGGCCGCCGCTTGCGACGGGCGGACCCGCCGTCGCGGCCAGGATCGGTATCACCCGCATGAACGCGCTGCTGACGGAGGCGCTCGTCCTCGCCTCCCACCACATCGGCCACCCCCACCCGGCCCGCTCCCTCTCCGAGTCCTGCCGGGCCGCGCTGGGCACGTCCTACGCGGTGGGCCTGACCCTCGCGGCCGACGCCGGCCTCGCCCAGCGGGTCTCCCTCGCCGCCGACGGCCGGCTGGCCGGCCCCGGCGAACACCTCCAGGTGCACCTCGGACAGGGCCCCTGCGTCCAGGCGCTGGCGCGGGAGCGACCCGTGCTCGCCGGCGACCTCGACGACCGGCGCACCGCCCGCGCCTGGCCCCTCTTCGCCCGCCGCGCCGTCGCGGAGGGCATCCGGGCGGCCTTCGCCTTCCCCGCCGTGCACGACCGCGGCACCGTCCGCCCGACCGGCGTCGTCCTGTCCCTGTACGGCGACCGGACCGGCCCGGTCAGCGACGCCGACCTGTGGACCGCGGGCGTCCACGCCCACGCCGCGGACCTGCTGCTGCTCTCCGTCGGCCGGCCCGCCGAGGACACCCTCGCCGACACCTGGCTGCTGCCGTACGCCGCGGTGGTCCACCAGGCCGTCGGCGTCATCAGCTGCCGCCACGCCCTCTCCACCGACCGGGCCCTGCTCCTGCTGCGCTCCCACGCCGACCTGGAGGGCGTCGCCCTCACGGCCCTCTCCCACGCCGTCGTCCACGAGGGCCGCCGCCTCACCGGCTTCGACGAACTGCGGCCCTGAGACCCCGGGGCACCCGGTCCGGCCGACAGGCCGCTCACAGTACGATGATCCGACCCTGACGTACGGGGGGATCGTGTAGCTGAGGAGATGCGTGCCCGTGCCTGCCCGACTGCCTTCGTGGGCCTGGGTCACCGGACTGACCGCGGGCGCGATAGTGGCGGTGTCCGCCCTCGCCCTGCAGGCGGACGACGGGCCGAAGCCCACCGCCGCGACGGTCCGCCCCAGCGCCTCGGCCCCGGCGGACGCCGGCCCTTCCGAGAAGCCCGAGAAGTCCGCGCCGCCCGCCGTGCCGGACGGCTCCGGCACGGGACGGCGCATCGTCTACTCCCTCGGCCAGAAACGGGTCTGGCTGGTCGACGCCAGCGACGCCACCCGCCGTACGTTCACCGTCTGGCCCGGGTCGGTCAGCCCCGACCCCGGCGACTACACCATCGGCAGCCGCACCGAGGCGACGACCGGCTCCGACGGGGTCGAGGTGGAGAACATCGTCTACTTCGCCCTCGCCGACGGCATCTCGGTCGGCTTCTCCAACGCCGTCGACGGCTCCTCGCCCCCGCCCGCCGCCTCCGGCACCAAGACCGGCGGCGTGCGGCTGCACAAGGCGGACGGCGACGCGCTGTGGGAGTTCGGCACGGCCGGCACGACGGTCACCGTCGTCGAGTAGGACCGGCGTCGAGCAGTACCGGCGTCGAGCAGGACCGGTGTTCAGCCCACCAGCAGCTGGGACTTCAGCGCGCGCAGCTCGCGCGCGTCGATGCCGAGCGCCTCGCGCGTGTACGAGGTGAAGGAGCCGTACTCCTCCTCGACCTCGTCGAACCCGGAGTTCAGGTACTCGGGCCGCACGTCCAGCATCGGCTTGTAGACCGCGGCCTGCGCGGCGGGCATGGCCGCGAGGGCGGCGGCGTTGGCCTCCGCGCGGTAGTCGTTGGAGGCGAGGTAGTCCGCCATCACCGTGGCGCGCGGCACGCCGAGCGCGGTGAGCAGCGTGGCGCTCGCCCAGCCGGTGCGGTCCTTGCCCGCGGTGCAGTGGTAGAAGGAGCCGTCGGCGTCCTTCACCAGCCCGCCGAAGACGGACGAGTAGGCGGCCTTCGCGGTCGCGCCGCTCACCATCGTCTTCTCGCCGTCGACCATCATCCGCACGGCGCCCTCGGCCGTGGTGGGCAGCTCGTAGCCGCCGGAGGAGTCGCCGCTGACGTTGGCGACGACGTACCGCACGCCGTCGGGCACGCGGTCCGGCGCCGCGGTCCGCTCCGACGTCATCCGCAGGTCGTAGTCGACCTCGACGCCGAGCCGTTCCAGCTTCGCCACGTCGGCGTCGGTGAGCTTGTCGAGCGCGTCGGAGCGGTAGACGACACCCATCCTCACCCAGTGGCCGTCCTTGGTGCGGTAGCCGCCCGCGTCCCGGAAGTTGACGCTCCCGTCGAGTTCGATCAGCCGGTCGGCCAGGCGCAGGCTGCCGCCGCGCTCGGGGACCAGGTCGAACCACTGCCGGTCGGCGGCGCGCAGCCCCCGCACGACGGCCGAGCCGGTGGAGCCACCGGAGGCGACGGTACGGCCACCCGCCCGCACGGTGACCTCGCGGACGCCCGGAGCCTTCCACGTGACCAGGTACGAGCCGTCGTCCCGGGCCGTCACCTCGGCGGCGGTGAAGGGTATCCGCTGCGTTCCCGTGTGCTGCGTTCCCGTGTGCCGCGTCTCGCGCGCGGTGGGCGCCGCCGAGGCGGCGGGCGCGGCGAGCGAGGTGAGGACGGCGGTGGCCGTCAGGGCGTGGGCGGCCCTGACGAGTGTCTTGTGGGTCATGGCCGGAATCGTTCTGTGCCCGGACGGTCGCCGGGCCAACGGACCGTGAACCCGACGAGGCGGTACGGGGACGGGGGAGTGCCGGGAAAAGGGCTGCTCAGTCCGGCTTCGTCCGCGGCCGGTCCGGCGGGATGGCCGGGGTGAACTCGGTGTCGATGACGTCCCGGGCGACCTTGCTCAGCAGGATCTGGTGGTGCCGGGCGTGCCGGCGCAGGGCGTCGAAGGCGTGGTTGAGGGAGATGTTGCTGCGCGCGGCGAGCAGCCCCTTGGCCTGCTCGATGACGATGCGATTCTGCAGGGCGGCGTGCAGCTGCTCGTTGACGGCGTGCTGTTCGTGGATGGTGCGGGCCTGGAGCAGACCGATGGTGGCGGCGTCGGCGAGGGCCTGGGCGAGGGCGAGGTCGTCGGCGTTCAGCGGCCGGTCGCCGGCGCGCAGCAGCAGCAGGCTGCCGAGGTTGTCCTCGCGCAGTCGCATGGGGACGGCGGTGGCGCGGACGTATCCGGCCTGCCGCAGTCGCGCGGTGAACTCGGGCCAGCGGGCGTCCGCTTCGGCCGGGTCGGACCAGGTGACCGGTCGCCGGGCCCGGTGGGCGTCCAGGGCCGGGCCCTGGCGGCAGGCGGTGTTCAGTACCTCCTGCAGGGCCGGGCTGGGATCGCAGGGCGCGGGGCTGTGCAGGTGGGGCGGTGGGTGGGCGAGGAAGACCGCGGCGTCGGTGATGTCGAGCAGCTCCCGGCAGCGGACGGTCATCTGCTGGAGGAAGTCGATGACGTCGAAGTCCTCGACGAGGGTGTCGGCCAGTTCCACGAAGGTGCGGGCGATGTGCTGTTCCCTGCTCATGGGCGTACTCCTTGATCTCCCGCGCGCGCCCCTGGCGGGCGCGGTCGACCGGGTTACTGGTAGTCCTCCGGCAGTTCCCGCCGGAGGACGTCGTGGGCGGTGTCCGTCAGGGACCGGCCGGAGGCGTAGGCGCGGGCGCGCAGCCGGTCCAGGGCCTCGGGCAGGGAGACGCCCAGCCGGCCGCTGAGTACTCCGGTGGCCTGGTGCACCTCGGCGCGGTGCAGGTCCACCGTCCCCGCGTGGCCTGGGCCGTCGGCGTCGGCGGAGTTGGCCGGCCAGCGGGCCAGTACGTGCTCGGCGAGGGCATCGGCGACCAGCCACCCCTCCGCCCGCTGCCGCGGCGTGAGCGGGCCGGGGCTGCGCCGGTAGCCGGTCAGCGTCCCCACCGGTACAACGCCGATGTGCACGGGCCAGACGAACAGCGCGCCGATGCCGAGCACTTCGGCCTCCCGCGTGAACTGCGGCCACCGCTCGGACAGCAGCCGGCTCAGATCAGGGATCTCCCGCACCTCGGCGGGGTCCTGCGACGACAGCCCCGGACCCTCGCCGAGGATGAACTGCAGGTCCTCCAGCCGCTCACTGGTCTCGTCGCTGAACCACACCAGTTCCTGCCGGACGGTGACGGCTATCCCGCCCAGCCCGAGAGCGAACGCGCAGGCGACCGCCCACTCCCTGCGCCGCTCCTCGTCGACCTCCAAGGGCAGGGTGCCCAGGAGTTCCCGCACTGTGGAGCCCATCGCCGCATACCGCTTCCGTCGATTCCTGCCGTACGGCGCGGCGGCCGCCGACCGCACCCCTCCAGCCTAGTAAGCGGCCGCGCTCCGTGACAGCCGCGCGGCCGGACTTCGGGCGGGTGACCGTTCGTGAACAAGCCTGCACGCTTTCCACCCTGAACCCACCGTCTCCGTTCGATTACAGTGCTGGGCGTCGTACGTACAGACGTTGTTCCGGGGGAGGCCTGGGTGGGCGCGACGACCGGTGCCGTCTGGGGGCGTGCCGAGCAGCAGGACTTCCGCGGCCGGGTGCGCGGGGCGCTGCTCGGCGGAGCCCTGGGGGACGCGCTCGGCGCCCCCGTCGACGGGCTCGGACCCGACGAGATCTCCCGGACGTACGGCGCCGAGGGCCTCACCGACCTCGCCCCCGCCTACGGCCGGCGCGGCGCGGTCACCCACCTCACCCAGCTCACGCTCTTCTCCGTCGACGGGCTGATCCGCGCCCAGGTCCGCCGGGACACCGGCGCCTGGCACCCGCCGACCGACCTGCACCGCGCCTACCGGCGCTGGCTCTCCACCCAGCGGGACTGGGGACCCGACCTGCGCCGCAAGGACGACGGCTGGCTGGCCCACGAGGAGTGGCTGTACGCCCGGCGCGACCCGCCCCGGTCCCTGCTGCTCGGGCTCGGCGACGAGTTGATGGGCACGCCGGAGGCGCCGAAGAACCCCGCCGAGCGGGGCGCCGAGGCCGCCGCCCGGTCGGCGCCGTTCGGGCTGCTCGTCGGCTGGGAGCCGCAGCTCGTCGTGCAGCTCGCCGTGGAGTGCGCCGCGCAGACCCACGGCCACCCCACCGGCAGCCTCGCGGCGGGCGCGTACGCCGCGATCGTGCACGCGCTGGCCCGCCGCGACAGCCTGGACGGTGCCGTGCAGAAGGCGCTGGCGCTGCTCGCCGCGCGGCCGGGCCACCCGCCGGTCGCCGACGCGCTTCAGCACGCGCTCGGCGCCGTACGACAGGGACTGCCCACCCCGGCGCGGGTCACCGAACTCACCGGCGACGGCACGGCGGAGGGGCTGCTGGCCGCCGCCGTGTACTGCGCGCTGGTCGGCGAGGACATCCGGCACGGGCTGCGGCTCGCCGTCAACCACGGCGGTCCGTCGGCCGCGACGGGCGCCCTCACCGGCGGTCTGCTGGGCGCCCTGCACGGGGAGACGGCCCTGCCGCCGGGCTGGCTCGCCGAGCTGGAGGGACGGCCCACCATCCTCGAACTCGCCGACGACTTCGCCATGGAGATGACCCAGGGTCCGGCCCTGCACGGCCCCGCGGGCTCGTCCCAGGGCTGGCTCGCGCGCTATCCACGCGCCTGACCGGCTTCTCGGCTCTCCGGCTTTCCAGGGGGCGGTGCCCTCCTGCAAGATGACCTGCGGTCATCCCATACGACCGCATCCAACGCTCACGGAACGTCCGGGGGAGAAGCACCATGTCAGAACAGCCGCCGCAGCAGCCGCCCCAGCCTCCGCAGCAGCCGCCCCAGCCCGGCTACGGCTACCCGGGTCCGGGCCCGTACGACGGCCAGCCCGGGGGCTACCAGCAGCCCGGCGGTCACCAGGCCCCGGGTCCCGGCGGCTACCAGCAGGCCGGGTACCAGCAGGCCGGTTACCAGTACGCCCAGCAGGGCTACCCGCAGGGCGGCTACCCGCCCCCGCCCGGCACGTTCACCGGCGATCCCCACGCCCCTTACGGCTACGACCCGTTCGGCCGTCCCTACTCCGACAAGTCCAAGATCGTGGCCGGCGTGCTCCAGCTCGCCCTGGGCACCCTCGGCGTCGGCCGGTTCTACATCGGCCACGTCGGTCTCGGCCTCGCCCAGCTCTTCACCTGCGGCGGCTTCGGCATCTGGGCGCTGATCGACGGCATCATCATGCTGACCAGCAGCAACACCACCGACTCCAACGGCCGCGTGCTGCGTGGCTGAGACGGCGCCCCGGACCGGCCCCCGGGCGGGAGCCGGCTCCCGCCCGGGGCGCCGGTTCCCGCCGCTCCACCCCGCGGTGGCGCCCCTCGCCGTGCTCGCGGCGGGGGCGGCCGGCGCCGCCTACCTGTACACCACCGACCCGCACGAGCCGGGCCACGTCCTGCCGCGCTGCCCGTTCCGCCTCGTCACCGGGCTGCTCTGCCCCGCCTGCGGCGGCACCCGCATGGTGTACGACCTGATGCACGGTCACCTCGCCGCCGCCTGGGCGGACAACAGGGTGCTGCTGCTCGCCGCGCCGTACGCCCTCGCGCTGCTCGCCCGCTGGGGCTGGGAGGGCGTGCGCGGCAGGCGCTGGCAGCCGCGGCCCGGCCGGGTCACCCAGGCCGCGATCCTCTCGGTCGCGGTGCTGTGGACGGTGGTCCGCAACCTCGGGTAGCGGCGCGGGCGACGGCGTGGGCGACGGCGAACCGGTGGCCGCGTGTCCGGATTTCATCACGGAACAGGAACGAAACGCCGACTGCACTCCCTACCGTCTCACCGGCCTCCTTATGCTCAGCCGACATCAGGGGGGAGCCGGTGCGGCCGTAAAGCGCGCACGGGCGTGTTTTCACATGGCTACGGGTGCGACGACCTGCTCGTTCACCGGCGGACCTCCTGGGCGCCGGAACACCCCGTTCCGGTGTCTCACGCAGAACCCATCACGCGAAACCCATCTCGCAATACCCAGGAGCGCAGCAACTCATGACCGTCCCCACCCCCGAGGCTCCCTACGGCGTCGACCCGCTCGGACGCCCGTACTCGGACAAGTCCAAGATCGTGGCGGGTATCCTCCAGATCTTCCTCGGCAGCCTCGGCATCGGACGCTTCTACGTCGGCTCCGTCGGCGTGGGCATAGCCCAGCTCTTCACCTGCGGCGGCCTCGGCATCTGGGCGCTGATCGACGGGATTCTCTTCCTGACGAGCAACGACCGCACCGACAAGGCGGGCCGCGTCCTGCGCGGCTGACCCCGGCGCACCCGACGGCGAGGGCCCCGCTTCCCACCGGAAGCGGGGCCCTCGCCCGCTGGACGGTCAGCGGGCGCTCGCCGGACCGAGCGGCCGTGCGGCGCTCAGTCCTTGACCCGGGCGTCGAGCGGGTCGTCGGCCGCGCCGGCCGGGGCGGGCACGGCCGCCGCCGCTCCGGCGGAACCGTCCCCGTCCGTGTTCACCCGCTCGATGACCGCGAGCCGCTCCGGGGTGTCCTCCGGCTTGATGAAGCCGATCACGATGTAGAGCACCAGGGAGACGGCGAGCGGGATCGAGACCTGGTACTGGAGCGGTACGCCGCCCTCCACCGCCCAGTTGATCGGGTAGTTGACCAGCCAGAAGGCGAGCAGACCCGCCGCCCAGCTGGTGAGCGCCGCCGTCGGGCCCGAGCGGCGGAACGGCCGCAGCAGACCCAGCATCATCGGGATGGCGATCGGACCCATGAGCCCGGCCACCCACTTGATCACGACGGTGATGATGTCCTTGAACGTCGGCGAGTTGACCTGCGTCGCCACCGCCATCGACAGGGCCAGGAAGACCACGGTCGTCACCCGCGCCGCGACCAGCCCGGACCGCTGGCCCCAGGCCCGCGCCCGCGACGACAGCACCGGCGCCACGTCCCGGGTGAAGACCGCCGCGATCGCGTTGGCGTCGGAGGAGCACATGGCCATGGTGTGCGAGAAGAAGCCGACGATGACCAGGCCGAGCAGGCCGTGCGGGAGGAGCTGCTCGGTCATCAGGCCGTAGGAGTCGGAGCCGTCCGGCTTCTGCGCCTCGACCAGCAGCGGCGACATCCACATCGGGAAGAACAGCACGACCGGCCAGACCAGCCACAGGACAGCGGACAGCCGCGCCGACCGCTCGGCCTCGCGGGCGTTGCGGGTCGCCATGTACCGCTGGGCCTGGTTGAGCATGCCGCCGTTGTACTCGAAGAGCTTGATGAAGAGGAACGCCAGCAGGAACACCGTGCCGTACGGCCCGACCAGCGGCTCGCCGTGTCCCTGGAGCTCGGGCTCGTCCCAGACGCCGAAGAAGCCGCCGTGGTCGCCGAGTTCCGCGACGACGGCCACGAACATCGCGATGCCGGCCAGCAGCTGGATGACGAACTGGCCGAGTTCGGTCAGCGCGTCCGCCCAGAGGCCGCCGATCGTGCAGTAGATGCCGGTGATGACACCGGTGATGAGGATGCCCTGGTTGAGGCTGATGCCGGTGAACACCGAGAGCAGGGTGGCGATGGCGGCCCACTTGGCGCCGACGTCCACGATCTTCAGCAGCATGCCGGACCAGGCCAGGGCCTGCTGCGTCTGCAGGTTGTACCGGTTCTTCAGGTACTCCAGCGGGGAGGCCACATGGAGCCGGGAGCGGAGCCGGTTGATGCGGGGCGCGAACAGCTTCGACCCGATGGCGATGCCGAGCGCGATGGGGAAGGACCAGGTCACGAAGGAGGTGACCCCGTAGGTGTAGGCGATGCCCGCGTAGCCGGTGAACATCACCGCGCTGTAGCCCGACATGTGGTGGGAGATGCCGGACAGCCACCAGGGCATCTTGCCGCCGGCTGTGAAGAAGTCGCTGACGCTGTCCACGCGCTTGTGCGACCAGACGCCGATGGCGACCATCACGGCGAAGTAGCCGATGAGCACGGCCCAGTCGAGACTGTTCATGTGCCCCCTTTCCGGGGTCAGCCTTGTGAACGGCCCGCTCATCCTGAGTGCGGTGACTGGGACACGACAAGCGACATGAACGTCAAGAGGGAGTAAAAAAGTTCGGTGCGCTGAGCGGCGTTCACGTGGCTGAACGCGTGACTGAACGCCATCCGGACGTCGCCGACCGTCCGGCGAAGCCCTGCGGACCTACTCCTCGCGCCACTCCTCCGGGCACTGCGTACCCCGCCGGAACTGGTACGGCGCCGCCAGCCGGTAGGTGCCCGGGGCCGGCGCGAGGAGGACCGTCCACCGGTCTCCGTCGGCGTCCTCGGCGGTCTGCATCAGACAGCCGTTGACGTTGTCGTACGTCTTCTCCTCGCCGTCCGGACGCTCCTTCGACGCCTCCGTCTCCTGCGGCGCCGCGAGACTGCGGCCCTCGGCGTCGACGAGGCTCAGCCACGGCGAGTACGGGATGCGGACCAGGATCCGGCCCGCCTCCTTCACCTGGATCGTCCACTCGTCCTGTTCGGCCCGCTGGACCTCGGCGTACGGCTCGGCCAGCGGCGCGGGCTCGGCCACCTCGAACAGCTGCCAGTTCGCGTCGCCCCAGACCTGCTTCAGGTACGGCAGCCCCCGCTGCACCAGCTCCCGCTCCCGCTCGCCGCCGTCGCCGTCCGGCTCGTCCTTCGGCAGCACCACGAAGTGCACGGCCCACCGCTTCAGCCACTCGTGGTAGTTGGCCGAGTTCAGCGTGTCGTCGTAGAAGAGGGGGTTGCGCTCCATGTCGGCCTGCCGGTTCCAGCCGCGCGCCAGGTTCACGTACGGCGCGAGCGCGGACGCCTCGCGGTGCGAACGGGCCGGTACGACCTCCACCCGGCCCCGGTAGGCGCCGACCTCCTGCAACTCGTTGACCAGCGGCGCCAGCTCCCGCGCCCAGGAGGCGGTCGGCGTCGTGTGCACCACGTCGTCCACCGACTTGTAGCCGATCCACACGGTGAACCCGAGGAAGGTGATCACCACGGCGTACCACTTGCGGGTGCGCGGCCGCGTGAACGGCAGCGCGGCCACCAGCGCGACCCCCGCGAACAGCATCGGCAGCCGCGTGATGTTGGACCCGATCTGCGAGCTGATCAGCCAGACGAGGAGCACCGACAGCCCGTAGACCGCCGACGTGATCCGCACCGTCGTCCACGTCTTCGGCACCAGCAGGAAGACGAAGGCCGAGTACACCATCGGCAGCACCGCCGAGCCGAACGACATCGGCTGCGTCCCCGAGAACGGGAACAGCCACGCCGACAGCGCCACCACCGCGCTCGGGGCCAGGCCCAGCGCCCAGGCGCCCGGCCGGCGCTTCTGAAGGAACAGCGCCACCGCGATCAGACCGACGAACAGGCCCGCGACGGGCGAGGCCATCGTCGCCAGCGCCGCCAGCGGAGCGGCGCACAGCGCCTTCGCCCAGCGCTTGTACCGCCACCGGTAGGGCCAGCAGAAGACGACGGCGACCGCGCCGAGCCCGAACAGCGTCCCCAGCCCGAACGTCACCCGCCCCGACGCCGCGTTGCACAGCAGCGCGTACACCCCGGCCAGCGCCGCCCACAGCGGGTTCCGGACCACGCGGCTGCGGATCAGCACCATCGTCAGCAGCCCGGCCGAGACGGTCCCCGCGATCATCATCGTGGTCCGCACGCCGAACAGGGACATCAGGTAGGGCGACACCACGCTGTACGACACCGGGTGCATCCCGCCGTACCAGGCGAGGTTGTACGCCGAGTCCGGGTGCCGTCCGACGAACTCCGCCCAGGCGTCCTGCGCCGCGAGATCGCCCCCGCTGTTCGCGAACGTGAAGAACCAGACGACGTGCAGGACGCCCGACAGGGCGGTGACGGAGAGGACGGGATGCCGCAGCAGCCGGTCGCGGAGCGCCGCGGGGACGCCGCCGAGGCGGGAGCGGTGCTGGGGGCGGGGCTCAGGTCCGGCGGCGGGGCCGCCCGGTGAGCCCTGTTCCTCCCGGGCGCGAGGCGTGCGCCGGTCGTCCGGCGCGGAAGGCGTGCTCAGTATGTCCGGCGCGGAAGGCGTGGACGTGTGTATTCGCGGGCCGCTTCCCGGGCCCGGTTCGGCGTCGTCGGCGCGTGTCGGCTCCGCAGTGGCCACCTGAAGGCACTCCCCGTGTCCCGTCTTCTGCTCGCGGCCGCATCCCGTTCCCGTGCGGTTCACGACCGCGCCGTCCCGACCGGCCACCTTGCCCGTTTCGTGACGCTAGCACGCACCCCGCCCGGCGGCTGCCGGGCGGGGTGCGTGAAGGAGTGCGCGGTGCGCGGGAGGAACCCGCGCGGGCGCGGGCGCGGGTCAGCCGACGCGGGTCAGCCGACGCGGGTCAGCTTGGCCGCGAACCCGGGCTCCGCGAGGTCGTCCTGGAGCGCGACGGGCACCTTCACGGCGCCGCTGCCGGTGCTGTCGCCCACGACGAGCGTGCCCACCTTCGTGCCGGCCGCCGCGGTGTGCGGCAACGACCCGTCGCTCGGCTCGTCGAGCTTCAGCTTGACGGTCAGCCCCGACCAGCCGACGGCGGAGACGTCCTTGGTGGCGACGACCGGCGTGGTGCCGCCCAGACCGTCGTCGACCTGCCCGACGACCTCGCCCTTCTTCACGATGGTCTTCGAGGTGAGGGCCGACTGCCCCGCCTCGATCAGCTTCCGTACGACGCCGGTGACCTCGTCGATGTTGGCGGTGCCGTTCTGCCCGAACTGGCCGAGGGCCGCGCCGATGATGGTCTCGGTCTTGCCGTCGACCTCCTTCTCCGCGGCGAAGAGGATGTTGCCGCCCGCCGCGGTGGTGGTGCCGGTCTTGATGCCGATGGCGACCGTCGGGACCAGCCCGAAGAAGTTGTTCTGCTTCTCGCCGTTGAGGTCGACGTAGCTGGGCTGCCGGGAGATCTCCTTGAAGACCGGGTCCTCCATCGCGGCGCGGCCCAGCTTCACCAGGTCGTCGGCGGTGGAGACGGTCGTCTTGTCGAGGCCGCTGGGGTCGGTGTACGTGGTGTTCTTCATCCCCAGCCCCTTCGCGGTCTTGTTCATCTTCTCGACGAACGCGTCCTCGGAGTCGCTGCCGGTGTCCCAGCGGGCCAGCAGCTTGGCGATGTTGTTGGCGGACGGCAGCATGACCGCCTGCAACGCCTCGTACTCGGTGATCTGCTGGCCCTCGGAGACCTTCACCACCGACTCGTTCTCGGCCTTGCCGGTCTCGTAGTGCTTCTCCGCGGCGGCGTCGACGGGGATCTTCGGCCCCTTCTCGCCCGACTCCAGCGGGTGGTCGCGCAGGATCAGGTACACGGTCATGACCTTGGCGATGCTGGCGATCGGTACGGGCTTCTGGTCACCGGACGTGCCGAAGGTGCCGATGCCGTTGACGTCCATCGCCGCCTGTCCCTGCGTGGGCCACGGCACGGAGGGCTTGCCGCCCTCGAACGTCACGCTCTCCTCGGCGGTGAGCTGCAGCGTGGGGGTGGGCAGCGGACGTACGGCCTGTACGACCGCGAACACGACCACCAGCAGCAGGACGAGCGGCGTCCAGATCTTGACCCGGCGCCACGCGGTGCGCAGCGGCGTCTCCGGCGGCGGCGGGGTGTTGGTCAGCTCGGCCAGCAGGTCCAGCGGCGGCTTGGGCGGCAGGGGCTGCTGCCGGGTGCGCTCGAAACCTTCGGCGGCGCCGGGGGTGGGGGTGGCACCGGTGGCACCGGGGGTGCCGGGGGTGCCGGGGGTCTCGGTGTCCTTGGCGGCGGGCTTGCGGGTCTCCGGTCCGTCCAGCGGCTTCAGCGCGACGAACTTGCTGGTCCGCTCGGCAGGGGCCTCCTTCGCGCCCTTGTCGGCCTCCTTGGCGGGGGCGGGGGCGACGTCGCCGAGCTTGAGCATGGTGGTCGGCTGGTCGACCGGGGGAGCGGTGGGGCGGGGCTCTGCGGGTGCCTTGGGTGCCTTGGGCGCCTTGAAGACGGCGGTGGGCTGGTCGAGGGGGGGTTCGTCGTCGGCCTCGGCGTCACTCTCGGCGTCAGCCTCGTCGTCGGCCTTGTCGTCGGCCTTGTCGTGGGTCTCGTCGGCGACAGGGGTCGGGTCCGGGGCGGGGCGCTTGGCGGGCTGCTGTGCGCCCTTTCGCGCGCCGGAGCCTGCTCCGGCACCCGTGGGCTCGCTGAGAGCCTCCTGTGCGTCCTCGTCGGCCTTCTCGGCCTCCTCGGCCTTCTCGGCCTTCGGGGAGGCGTCGTCGCCGTCGGGACCGACAGTGTCGGCGGCTTTGTCATCGGTGTCCGCGGTGCGCACCCACGCGGCCACGGCTTGCCGCAGCCGCCCGTCACCGCCGGCGCCGGACTCCGCCTCGGAGCCGGACTCTGTCTCGGCCGAGGGCTCGGGCTCGGCGTCGGGCTCGGTCTCGGTCCCGCCCTTGGAGTTCGACTCGCCCGTGGACTCCGCCTCGCCCCCGGGCTCGGTCTCCGCCTCGGGCTCGGTCTCCGCTTCGGGTTCGGACCCGGCCTTCGGTTCGGTCTTCGCCTCGGGTCCGGTTCCGGCCTTCGGCTCAGCCTTCGACTCGGACTCCCGCCCGGAGCCGGAGCCGGAGCCGGAGCCGGAGTCAGAGCCGGAGCCGGCGTCGGCTGTGACTTCGGCGTCGGTCGTCTCGTCGGTCTCCCGGACCGACAGCACCCGCGTCGCCGTGTCCACGCCACCGTCCGCCGAGGAGCGCCGCTCCCCGGTCTCCCCGGTCGCCGTCGGTCGTGCCGCCCGCTTCTCGTCGGACGCGGCCTCCGTCCGGGCCTCGGGAACCGAACCCACGGTTCCCGACGTCCGTGATGCCGACGACTCGCGCTGCTTCGACCTGTCGGGGGACTCGCCCGCCACCGATGCCTCCTCCATGCGCCGCACGTCCTGCGTGCGCGTACCGAACCGTGAACCGCCGCCGCCCGGGACACCGCTCCCCGGTGCTGTCCGAACCATGTACCAGTGTCCTGTGTGCGGACTCGACCGCTGCGGTAGACGAGAACGACATACCTGCCGGTTCCCTCACGAAGCGGTCACGCACTCTCGACAGACCAATGTGAGAGGGGTCACCCTGTCTTTCATCCACGCGGGGAGGCATGGATGGGCAGGAGCCGCAGAACACTTCCGGAGGAGCTTCTGCTGCTGGCACTGGACCCGGCCACGGGTACCACTGCACAGCCGCAGTCGCTCGACCTGGGTCTGGCCGGAGCGCAGCTGGTGGAGCTGGCGCTGGCCGGACGGATAGCCCCAGACGGGGATCGTATCGCCGTGGTGGCACCACGGCCGACAGGAGATCCGACACTGGACTGCGCGTTGGAGCTGTTGCGAAGGCGCGGCGCTCCGGTGCGGGCCGTCCATTGGATCGGCGGGCCGCGACTGGGGCTGCGTCAGACGTATCTCTCGCATCTGGAGCGGTGCGGCATGGTGCACGCCGTGGCCGGCCAGATGTGCGGGGTGCTGCCGACGACGCGCTACCAGGCGACGGACACGGCGATCAGCCGGGAGATCAGGTCCCGGCTGGATTCCGCGATCCGCACCGGCGTCCCGCCGGACCCGCGGACCGCGGCGCTCGCCGCGCTGGCCCACGCGGTCGGCCTCGGCAAGCACCTCTACCCGGGGAACGAGGGGCGGTCCTCCCGCTCCCGCCTCCGGGATCTGATCCGGCACGACCCGATGGGCGGCCTCGTGGCGCACGCCGTGATGGACGTCCAGAACGGGGCGGCCGCGCAGCCGCGCCGCGCTCCGGCCCCGGCGGGCCGGCAGGGCGCCGGAGGCAGGCCCGCACCGGAACCCGCGCGCGGCGTTCCGGCGCAACCGCACCGCAGCTCCATGGCGCGGGCCGTGGCCCACTGAGCCACGACCGCTCATCGCACCACCGCACAACCGTTTCACCACAGCAACACAGCACGACGGCAACCCAGCACCGCAGCTACTCAGCACCGCAGCAACACAGCAAGCCCGAGCCGCCGCAGGACAGTCCCCAGACCGGTCCGGGAGCCGCAGGCCGCGCGGGGCGACAGACCGGACGTCCGGACGACGACTCGGTCCTGTCGCCCCGCGCGGCCGCATGTACGGACGGAGCGGGCGGGCCGTCCGCCCGGGTGGGTGGGCGCCCGAACTGGCGTGTACGCGGCGCATATCGACCATTTCCCAGCGGTAGAAAGCCCCTTGGTGGCAGTCTGCTCAACAGCAGATACGCAAAGTGGCAAGAACGAGGCACGCAGCCGGAGGTGCACGTCCCGTGGCGTCCAATGTGAATCCCACCGTCCGGCGGCGCCGGCTGGGGCAGGAGCTGCGTCGGCTCCGCGAGCTGAAGGGCATGACGGCCGAGGAGGTGGCGGAGCGGCTGCTGGTCTCGCAGTCGAAGATCAGCCGCCTGGAGAACGGCCGGCGCAGCATCAGCCAGCGCGACGTCCGTGATCTCTGCGGCGTCTACGAGGTGGCGGACCAGCGCATCGTCGATTCGCTGATGCAGATGGCCAAGGACTCCCGTCAGCAAGGCTGGTGGCACGCCTTCGGGGACATCCCGTACAGCGTCTACATCGGTCTGGAGACCGACGCCGAGTCGTTGCGCACGTACGAGCCGCAGATCATCACCGGCCTGTTGCAGACCCGTCCGTACGCGGAGGCGCTCATCCAGGGCGCGTTGCCGGAGACCTCCACCAGTGACATCGAGAAGCGGGTGCAGGTGCGGATACGGCGGCAGGAGCGGATCTCCTCCGACACCAATCCGCTGCGGTTGTGGGTGGTCCTGGACGAGTCGTGCCTGCGGCGCGTCGTCGGCGGCCGCCAGGTGATGCGTGAGCAGCTGGAGCACGTGGCGGAGATGTCGCAGCTGCCGCACATCACCGTGCAGGTACTGCCGTTCGACGTCGGCGCGCACCCGGGGGTCAACGGCCAGTACTCGATCCTGGAGTTCGCCGACGCGGCCGACTCCAGCGTGGTGTACATCGAGGGCGTGACGAGCGACCTGTACCTGGAGAAGGCGCACGATGTGCAGAAGTACACGGTGATGTACGAGCACCTGCGGGCGCAGGCGCTGAACGTGGAGCAGTCCCGCCAGCGCATCGAGGACGTCGCGAAGGAGTACGCCCACTGAGTTCGGGCCCGCCCGCCCGTCAGGAAGCCGGGGATCGTACACCCCACGCACGTTGAACTGGAAGAGTCACCTGGAATATGCCATCCGACCGGGTGAACGGTTGCTCCGGGTGAGAAATCCAGCGAGTAGCGTCGATCACGCGAACAATCAGAACAGATCGGCACGGACCGCACCGCGGCTCCAACAGGACCCGCGGTGCGGTGTCGACAACCCACTCGGCTACTCGCTACCGGAGCAGACAATGGCAATTCTTCAGGGCGCCACGGACACATGGACGAAGTCCTCCTATTCCGGAGGCAACGGCGCGTGCGTGGAGGTCAAGTCCCCCGTCGCGGCGGCACTGCTGGTGCGCGACTCCAAGGTCCCCGCGGGCCCGACCCTGGCCTTCCCCACCGGCGCGTGGGCATCCTTCGTGACGTCGGTCAGGTCGTAGCCCGCACGTCGTAACCCAGCGGACAGGCACCACACGCGGAGCCCTCTCGACCAGCTCGCCGACCTTGCCGAGGGGGCTCGGCTTGTGCCCGGAACCGTCCGGGCCCCGTCCGTCAGACGAGCCGCTCCTCCACCGCGGCCACGACCTCCGCGGCCTCCGGCTCGGTCTGCGGAGAGAACCGGGCGACGACCTCCCCGTCCCGCCCGATGAGGAACTTCTCGAAGTTCCAGCGGATGTCCCCGCTGTGCCCCTCGGCGTCGGCGAAACCGGTCAGCCGCCGGTACAGCGGATGCCGGCCCTCCCCGTTCACCTCGACCTTCTCCGTCATCGGGAAGGTCACGCCGTACGTCGCCGAGCAGAACTCGGCGATCTCCCCGGCGCTCCCGGGCTCCTGGCCCATGAACTGGTTGCACGGCACGCCGAGCACGGTGAAGCCCCGCTCCGCGTACCGCTCCTGCAGCCGCTCCAGACCCGCGTACTGCGGGGTCAGCCCGCACTTGGACGCGACGTTCACCACGAGGACGACCTGCCCGGCGTACTGCTGGAGGTCGGCCGGCCCGCCCTGGAGGGCGTCGATGTCGACGGCGAGGGGGGAAGTGTGCGTGTCAGATGTCATGCCCGGATGCTAGACGCCCCGGCACGGCGGGCGGCGGGACGGCCGGGAACGCCGTGTCCGCGTGCGCCGGGGCCCTCAGATCCAGCCGGAGCTGGAGCGTGGCGGCCAGCCGGTGCTCGGGGTCGTCGAGGTCGAGGCCGGTCAGCGCCACCGCCCGGCGCACCCGGTACCGCAGCGTGTTGGGGTGCACGTTGAGCCGCTGGGCCACGGCGGCGACGTCGCCGAACGCGTCCAGGTAGAGCAGGAGCGAGCGGGCCAGGTCGGTGCCGTGCTCGCGGTCCCTGACGACGAGGGCGGCCACCGCGGGGAAGCGGACGTGCGGCGCCCCGTCGAGCAGTTCCAGGGCGTCGCGCACGAGCAGCGCCGGGGTGAGCCGGGTATGGGTGGTGACGGACACCTCGGGGGAGCGCTCCAGCAGTTGCAGGGCCCGGTGGCCGCGCAGCTTCACCGCCGGTATGTCGGTCAGGCGCCGCGCCCGCCCCGCGACGACCGCCTGCACCCCGGTCCCGGTCAGCCGCCGCAACGCGGTGACCAGCTCACCGGCCCAGCGGACGAGCGGCCCGTCGGAGTCGTCGCCGGGCCCGCCGGGGGCCGGGACCTCGGCGGTGGACGGCGCGGCCCTGCGGCCGCGGTCGGCCGCGGCGGCGGACGTCACGGACACGGCGGGCGCGGGCAGGATGGCGTAGAGCTGCCCGCAGGCCTGGACGACGAGGGCGTTCTCCCGGTGCGCGGCGGCGTGCACGGACATCACCCCGGCGGCCTCCGCGCGCCGGGCGTCGGCCCGCCCCGCCGGGCTCCCGTCGGCGGCCTCCCGCAGGTCCACCGCCAGGACGTCCGCCCCGGCGGCCGGGTCGATCCCCAGGTGCGCGGCGAGCGCCCCGGCGTCGAAACGGCCGGTCAGCAGCCCGTGGCTCAGCTCCTCACGGGAGGCCAGCCGGGCCCGCGCGTCCCCCTGGAAGTAGTGGTCGACCAGTTGGGCCGCGGCCAGCCGGGCGGCCCCGCGCAGCATCTCCGGGGCCCGCTCGGCGAACGGCCGCGACCCCTCCTGCACCCAGATCGTGCCCAGCGGACGCCGCCCGGAGTTGATGCCGATCACCAGCCGCCGCCGGGCCCCCAGCTCGGGGTGTTCCGCGACGGTGACCACCTCGTCGCCCTCCCGGACCCGCCGGTACACGCCGAGCCGCCGCAGCAGCGCGAGGTACGGCTCCGGGCAGCTGCGCCCCAGTACCGACAGCCGCCGCAGCTCGTCGGCCTCGTCGCCGCTCCCGGCGTACGCCACCACGCGGTGCGCCGCGTCCTCGATGCTGACCACGCCCTGGGTGAGCGTCGCCACGGTCCCCGCCAGCGAGAACAGATCGCCGCCGCCCTCGGCCCCGAGCGCCGCCGTGCCCCGCGCCTGCGCCAGCACCGCCTGCGCCTCGGCCGCGACCCGGTCCCAGCGCACCCCGGCCGGCACCCCGACCACCGCGAGACCGGCCCGCTCGGCGACGGCCAGGAGGCCGTCACCGGTGGCGGCCGGAACGCCGTCCGCCACCACGGGGTTCACCGCCACGTCGTCCGCCGCCACGGGATTCGCCGCCACGTCGTCCGCCGCCACGGGCGCCGTCGCCGGGTCCGTCCGTACGGCGACGGCCGCCGCGCCCGCCTTCTCGGCCGCCGCGATCAGCGCCAGGGCCCCGGCCCCGCGTGCGCCGACGGCGAGGACCAGGGCGCCGGAGCCGTCGACGAGCGGCTCGCCGGGTTCGGCGATGACCACGTCGTGCACCTCGGCGGCCGGGCCGTGCAGGGACAGCCGGGGGTCGAGCAGGTCGGCGAGCCGCCCGACGACGACGTCGATCGGCGTGCCCCCGCGCCGGCCGGGGACGGAGGCGGGGGAAACTTCGGTGAGGGCGGTGTCGTCCACCGGAGCAGCGTAGAGGGGCGAGCGGACCGGAGGGGAGGGCGAAGGCAGTGCCGTACGCGACACCTGGGAGGCCCTGCGCCCCAGCCCTGTGCCCCAGCCCTGCGCATCGGCCCTGCGCGCCAGCCCTGCCCTAGCCCTTGCGGGCCACCCCGCCGTAGGCGTCCACGGGACCGGCGGTGCCGCCCGGTTCCCCGGCCTCGGGCCGCCATTCGGTCACCCGCACGACCCCCGGCTCCACCAGCTCAAGGCCGTCGAAGAGCGCGGTGATCTCGGCCACCGGCCGCACGTGATACGGCACGGCCCCACTGCTCCGGTACGCCTCGGCGGCGGCGATCATGCCCTCGCTGGTGGCGGTGCTGTCGCTGATCACCAGGTGGCTGCCGGGGGCGAGGCCCGCCATGTACCGGGTGACGAGGTCCCGTGCCCGCGCGTGCTCGGCGACGTGCCCGAGGGTGTTGAGGACGGTCAGCGCGACGGGCCGGGAGAGGTCGAGCGTGGCGGACGCGGCCCGCAGCACGGCCTCGGGCTCGTGGAGGTCGGCGTCGAGGTAGGCGGTCGCGCCCTGCGCGGTGCCGGCCAGCAGCGCGTTGGCGTGCGCGAGGACGACGGGGTCGTTGTCGACGTACACGACCCGCGCGTCCGGAGCGACCCGCTGGGCGACCTCGTGGGTGTTGTCGGCGGTCGGCAGCCCCGTACCGACGTCGAGGAACTGGCGGATGCCCTGCTCCACGGCGAGGTACCGGACGGCTCGCCCGAGGAACCGCCGGCTGGTGACCGCCACATCGGCCAGCCCGGGGAAGATCCGCATGATCTGGTCCCCGATCTCGCGGTCGACGGGGTAGTTGTCCTTGCCGCCGACGAAGTAGTTCCAGAACCGTGCGGAGTGCGGCGTGGTCGTGTCGATCCGGGCCCGCGTCCGGGCACCGGCGGAGAAGCGGGCGGAGTGGTCCGGAGCGTCCGGCACGGTCTGGCCTCCTGTGGATACGGGAGTCATCGCTGACCGGGGAAACGGTAGGTGAAGCGGGGCGTGCGGAGGGGGCGGTCGGGGTGAAGGGGACGAGGAGAGTGCGCAGTTCCGGCCAGAGGCCGGACGGGACCACCCGCCCGGCCTCCGGAGAAGGACCTCTCTCTCCTAACCCGTGGCGCAGGAGACGGTGGGCCAGGTCCAGTTGCCGTTGTGCTGGACGGTGACGCCGAAGGTGTTGCCGCTGCCGTTGGGTGTGGCGGTCAGGACCTGGGCGCTGGGGTAACTGGCGTTGATGTTCCAGGTGGAGAGAATCTTGGCCGGTGAGGGCACGTTCATGGTCACGGTCCAGGCGCTGGACCCGGAGACGGTGACGTTGAGGTTGTACCGGTCGCTCCAGGACTGCCCGGCTGAGAGCGTGGCGGAGCACCCACCGGTGTTGCCGCCGCCACCGCCACCGCCTCCGCCACCGCTGTCGGACGGTGCCACCGCCCGGCCGGTCTGGGCGGAGATCATGCCGGAGCACAGCCCGCGAGCGGCCAGGCCCTGGGCGATCCGGGGGATCGCGGCGAGCGTGTTGGCGGACCAGTCGTGCATGAGGATGACCTGCCCGGCGGTGAGCCGCGCGGCGGCCTGCACGATGGCGTCGGTGCTCGCACCGTTCCAGTCCTGCGAGTCGACGTCCCAGATGACCTCCGTCAGGCCGTACTTGGCCTCGACGGACCGCACGGTCGCGTTGGTCTCGCCGTACGGCGGCCGGAACAGGACGGGGGTGCCGCCGCCCGCCGCGGCGATCGCCTGCTGGGTGCGGGCGATCTCGGAGTCGATCTGCGCCTGGCCGAGCTGGGTGAGGTGCGGGTGGGTGTAGCTGTGGTTGCCGACCCACATCCCGGCGTCGACTTGTGCCTTGACCTGCGCGGGGATGGCCGCTGCGTACTGGCCCTGGTTGAACATGGTGGCCCGCAGCCCGTTCTGCTTCAACGCGTTGAGCAGGGCCGGGGTGCTGCCGGAGGGACCGTCGTCGAAGGTGAGCCCGACGTATCCGTTGCAGGCGGCGGCTGACGCGGTCGTCGCGCCCGGCACGGTGAGGGACCCGACGGCGACCAGGACGAGGACGGCCAGCCGCGAGAGGAGGGAACGCGGTGAGAGGCGCATCTGTGTGCTCCCCTCTCAGCTCGTCGTGCAGGAGACGGTGGGCCAGTTCCAGTTGCCGTTGTGCTGGACGGTGACGCCGAAGGTGTTGCCGCTGCCGTTGGGCTTGGCGGTCAGGATCTGGGCGCTGGGGTAACTGGCGTTGATGTTCCAGGTGGAGAGAATCTTGGCCGGTGAGGGCACGTTCATGGTCACCGTCCAGGCGCTGGACCCGGAGACGGCGACGTTGAGGTTGTACCGGTCGCTCCAGGACTGCCCGGCGGAGAGCGTGGCGGAGCACCCGCCGGTGTTGCCGCCGCCTCCCGAGTCCGTCCCGCCGACGGTGATGTTGGAGTTGCCGCTGCTCTGGTAACCCTCGGTCGCCATGATCATGTAGTAGTTGAAGCTGCCGAGGGTCATCCCGGCCCGCGCCCACGCGTCGAAGTGGTTGCCGGTGGTGATGGTCCCGCCCGTCCGCTTGGACTGCCGGACGCTCCAGTACTGGTCGAAGGTCTTCGTTCCCTCGACGGACGGCGCGTTGTACCGCGTGGTCTTGTAGATGTCGTACGTACCGCCGTCACTGCTGACCGTGCCCATGAAGGTGCCGGTGGGCCGGTAGGTGCCCCAGTTGTCGACGATGTAGTACTCGACGAGCGGGTTGGACGTCCAGCCGTAGAGCGCGAGGTAGGCGTTGCCGGAGGGGTTGAAGGTCCCGGAGTAGGTCACGCTCCGGCGCCCGCCGTTGGCCCATCCCTTGCCGGCGACGAAGTTGCCGGTGTTGCTCCAGGTGGTGCTGTAGTTGCCGCCGGAACCGAGGTTCATGGAGACGGTGCCCTGGGCGTCCGTCCAGAACGAGTAGTAGTACCCGTTGTCGGTGCCGGTCTGGTTGGTGGTGACGACGGTGTCGGCGTGCGCGGCACCGGGCACGGCTACGACGGCCAGCAGCGCGGCGCAGACACCGATGAGGAAGAGACGTAAGCGGTGGAGCGGTCTGCGGACCGGGTGGGGGGTCGGGTGCGTTCGCGGGTTCGGTTGCATGGGTCGCATGGGGGTTGCTCCCTCCTCGCCGTTGAGGACTGAGGACCGATGGAAGCGTCAGTGTTGGAGTGCCCGCGTCAACTGTCAATAGTTTCGTCGCCTGTTACGAAACATTCGGAGATCCGATGACCGGGCAGACGCCCGTCACCCGACGTCAGTAGGCCGCATGGCGGGCGCATCTCAGCCAGCGCGATGATCTCCGCGACATGATCCGAATGGCTGCTACCCGTCAACGCCGAATGTTTCGAACCTCTTTACGACCAAGAACCGCTGTCGATCGGCTGGCTACTTACCGTCCGACTGCTCACTGCCGGCGGTGCGCTCTCGCAGGATGCCCTCGATGCCGTGGAGCAGGGTCCCGGAGACCAGGTCGGGATCGAAAAGGCACCCGGCCGCCATGGCGCCGTCGCGCAGCATGACGAGGTGCCGGCCGTCACCGTCGGCGGGTGTGTCGCCGACGGCGGCGAGCAGTTCCGTGACGGTGTCGAGGAACCACTGCCGGTGGGCGAGGACGGCCCGGTGGATCGGGTGCTCCGGGTCGGGGTATTCGGCGACGGCGTTGAGGAACGCGCAGCCGCGGAAGCCGGGGGAGCGGATGCCGTCGGCGAGGGACCGGCCGACGGCGCGGACCCGGTCGGCCGCTACGGGGGTGCTCGCCACGGCGGCGGCGACCTGGCTCCGGATGCCCTGGTCGGCCTGGTCGAGGTAGGCGAGGACGAGTTCGTCCTTGCCGGTGAAGTGTCGGTACAGCGTGGCGCGGGTGACCTGCGCCTCGGCGACGAGCCGGTCGATGCCGACGGAGTGGATGCCTTCGGCGTAGAAGATCCGGGTCGCTGTGTCGAGCAACCGGGCTCGCGGTTCGGAGGTACTGCGGCTGCGTGGACTGCGACTCATGCGATCAGGTTAGCAAAGGGTGAGGTAGAACGTTCGGTCTTGACAGGGGCGGGAGAGCCCCGTTGAATGCGGGGTGTGGTGAGAGAGACCGAACGTTCTCCCTCCTTCATGACGGCTCGGCTGACCGAAAGGCACTCTCGTGACATCTCCCGTGCACACCGCCGCCCAGACTCCCGTCGCGCACGCTCGCGCCGGGGGCGCCCCCGCCTCCCTCCGGAAGCTGTACTTCCTGCGCTTCGGGTTCGCCGCAGTGTGGGCGGGCCTGCTGTTCGCCACGGCGACCGACCTGGGCCCGCTGGGCGTGACGCTGCTTCTGATCTACCCCTTGTTCGACGTGGCGTCGGCGGTGGTCGACATCCGCTCGGCGAAGGCGGCCGGCTCCACCACGGCGTCGCTGTACATCAACGTCGTGATCAGTTCCGTGGCGGTCCTGGGCCTGGCGGTCGCTGCCACGTCCGGCATTCCCGCCGTCCTCCGCGTCTGGGGAGCGTGGGCGATCGCCTCGGGCCTGGTCCAGCTGATCACGGCCGTCACGCGCCGGAAGATGGGCGGTCAGTGGGCGATGATCCTGAGCGGCGGCATCTCCACTCTCGCGGGCGCGTCGTTCGCGGCCCAGGCCGGCACGGGGGAGCCGACGCTGTCGAATCTGGCGGGGTACGCGTTCCTGGGCGGGGTGTTCTTCCTGGTCTCGGCGCTGCGGCTGAACGGCTCGGCGCGCGGGGACTCCTGACGGGCCAGACGGGCCAGACGGGCCACTGGCCCACGCACGCCCGCCAGAACGAAGTACCGCTTGAGTGCCGGTACTCCCGCCACTGCTCCCGCCGGCACCCCCGTCGACGGACCGGCCCTACGCCGCAGGCCCGCACACCGTGACGGTGTGCGGGCCTGCGGCGTAGCGAGTTTGTGGGTGGGTCAGATGGTGGGGGTGTCGTCGACGGCCGGCTTGTGGATCTCGACGACCGGCTTCCATCCCGCGGAGAACTCGATGAAGTCCGCACGGGTGGGGTAGGTGTCGATCGCGCGGCGGTCGCGCTTGGGGCTGTCGCTCGCCTTGCGCCCCCGGGGGATCTGCTCCTCGAAGATGTCGACCTTCACGTCGGGGACCTCCTTGAGGCCCTGGCGCCAGATCTGCACGAGGTCGGCGCCGAACGCCTGCCGGGCCGCGGCGTAGAGGGCCGAGAGGGAGCCCTTGTCCCCGCCGGGAACGAAGAGCGCCAGGTCCAGTACGACACCGGCGGACTGGAGGACCTCGATGGTCACCGGGCCGTTCTCGTCGGCCGAGTATATTCCGGGTTCGTTCTCGTCGCCGGGAAGGAAGGAGACCTCTTCCTGGAATACCGTTCTCGCCGTGACCGAGCCGCCCTCGAAAGACTCACCGGGTGCGGTCAGAAAAGCGGGGACATAGCAGTCGGGAAGCTTGAGTTCTCCCGTGCCGGCGGAAACGAAGATCCTGTCCTTCACGCCGAGCTTCGTCACCTCTTCCAGCGAGAGGCGGCGAGCGGCGATCTTCTCCGTGTTCACGATTTCCCTTTCGGTTCGCACTGTCCCTCCGAACAGCAACGCTACCACGAAACCAGGAGGTCAACTGCCTTGTAAGTTCCGGGTAAATGACCGCCGAAGACCTCCGTGAGAGGGTACCGAAGAGGATGTCACCCGACCGTGATCTGATTCAACTTTCGGTTGCATTTCGGTGCGATGGATAGCACTGGATGTCAAAATATATCGCAAGATAGATATCACCCATATCGCCTTGGGTGGGGGCGTCGACGAGGTAAGTCGACCCATTCATCGTGCACCTCGAAGAACGCGACGGATATCCGCCGACGACCTCTGGACGGAGCACGAACCGAAAGCCGCGCACTACCGCGCCCGCTTCACCCGAGCCGGCCGCCGGGCTGCTGCGGGACGCGCATGCCGGTTCAGGTGCAATCGACCAAGGCGTCGCTGCCCTCGGATTGCGGCTACGGCAGGTTGTGGTGGATCAAAGCACGGGCGAACGGTTCTCCGGCGGTCCGGGCGCAGGCCATCCGCTCGCGTACTTCCCGCAAGGTGCGTGGACGGTATCCGGGGCCGCCGCAGCAGCCTTTGTGACGATGTCGGTGCATCGCACTCGTCCAGGACTGAGGCGGGCAGCCGAGCGCCCCGCGTGCGAGAGGGGTGGCCACCGGATACGGCCCTGAGGTCAGGAGCAGCGGCGGATGTGGGCCGGTGGCGCCCGAGGCGAACCCTTCGGGTGTCACCGGCCACAGGAGGCGATACCTCTACGCCGTCACTCCCTGTCCGCCGCCATGATGCCCACGCATTCTTCGAGCGCGGCGTGCAACGGCCTCACGAAGGCGGCGAGTTCGGCGTCCGGCGCCTTCCCCATCTCCAGTACCGCGCCGACGACCGTCACCAGGAGAGCGGCGGCCTTCAGCGCGTGCGCGTCGGCCAGCGCCTCAAGAAGGCCGCCGGGGTGCGTGACCGCCAGGGCCTCCTTGCCGGTGGCCGGATCGAAGCCGAGGCTGCGCAGACGCGGCGTACTCGTGCTCACGCGGCGACCTCCCACGGAACCGGAACGTAGTCCTGCCCCAGCGTCGCCAGGACGGCCGCCCGGCGCCGCTCGCGCTGAAGGCGCCGCCGGTCACGTTCGTCCCGGTCGCGTTCCCACGCGGCGAGGTAGGGCCGGACCAGGGGCATGCGGTCGGCGACGATCACGTCCGCGGGGTGCGGACTCGTGATCCCGGGCGGGGGTTCCGGAGAGGTCAGACAGGAGATGGGGGGTGGTGGTGCTGCGGCGCGGTGGGTACCGCGGGCGGGTAGGAAGAGGGTCAGGATCGCGGCCAGTAGGCTGCGCATAGGTCGACTCCTGGTCAGTCGGCTGAGGCCCCGGTAGGGAAGTAGCCGCTTCCCGTCGGGGCCGCTTTACGTTGCGAACCTACAATAGCGTGGATAACCGCAGATAACCACGGATGCACGGAATGCTGTGGTCACCCACGCTGATGTCATGGAGCTTGACCGCACACGCCCCCTGTGGCGCCAGATCGCAGCGGAGATCATCCAGCGCATCAAGGGCGGCACGTATCCGCCGGGAAGCCGCGTGCCCTCCACCCTGGAAATCGCCCAGGAGTTCGGAGTGGTGAACGCGACAGCGGCGAAGGCGATGCGGCATGTACGGGAGCAGGGATGGACGCGGGGCGAGGTAGGGCTGGGCACTTTCGTCGCCGACCCCCTGCCGCCCTCCCCCGAAACTCCCGACCTCCCCGCATAGCGCTTCGGAGGTCTGCAACAAGGCCGTACGCATCCTCTCCTGGCTCGCGCCCGGACAACGGATCGTGCTGCTGACGGTTTTACGCGAGACAAGACCGAGCACGTCCACGCCCAGCACATCCCTCTGCTGCGGCGCATGGCCAAGGCGCTGGACGGCACGCTGCACCAGACCATCGGCGAGGGCGACTCCCACGTCACCTTCACGCCGCACGCCGCCTGAGTCGACGAAGGGCACCTACGAGAATCCGTAGGTGCCCTTCTGGACTGGTGCCCCGGCAGGATTCGAACCTGCGACACCCGCTTTAGGAGATCTTCTCGGGTGGGCCTGTGACCTGCGGAAACGCGCGCTGGTAGCTGTCTGGCCTGGGAAACTGTCCTCGGTAGTTCTCATGTCTTCGCAGGGCTTCCCGTCCTCATGTGTGCTGTATCCGTGCTGGCTGGAACAGGCTCAGTGAGATCAGCCGATGGCGTGGATCATGACGGTGAGGATTGGCGAAGCCGGTGACGGTTGACTCCGCCCGATGTCCTCGTATCCCCACGACTTGTAGAGCGCGTGGACCTTTCCGTCCCCGGCGGCCGGGTTGACCATGAGCGTCACATACGGTTCGTTGCGCGTGGCGAGGAGGGCGTCGTGGATACGGCGGGCGGTGCCGGTCTTCCGCCAGGCCGACCGGACGCCGATCTCCTTCAGGGCCACCGCCGGGCGCTCGGTGTACTTCTCGTCCGGCGTCGGGCTGGTGCGCTGCCAGTAGCGATCGCCGTGCTCGATGGTGTTGCCGTAGGCGTAGCCGACTGGATGTCCGTCTGCGTACGCGAGGACGGCTGTGAACCCCGGCTCGGTGCCGTGCCGGTCCAGGCGTTCGCCGAACGCGGTGACGGCGTAGTTCGGCAGGTGGAGGAGCGGGGCGCGCACGTCGGCGTACACGTCGAGGAGGTCGCCGCGGGCGGTGTCGAGGGTGGTGAAGGTGCGTAGTTCGATGGCGGGAGCCGTGGTCATGCGGCCATCCTCCAGGCGGCGGTGTGCTCGGTCCAGGTCTGTGCGGTGGAGCTGCCCGGCGCGGTGGCGCGCAGCGCGGCCCCGAACTCCTGCAGCATGCGCGTGACCCGGGCGTGCTGAGTGGCTGCTTCGGCGGGGACCTTCATCGCGGTGGCTGTGGCGGCGTCGGGTGCGCCCTGTGCGAGCTGGGCGTGGGCGAGCCGGGTGGTGGTGATGGCCCGGGAACGGATCATGTGGGGCCGGAGCGCGGACATGCAGCGGTGGGCGTGGTACTCGGCCGTCGAGTAGTCGCCGAGCGCCAAGTGCGCGGAGAGCGCCAGGGAGTCCAGTTCGGCCTGGTCGTAGAAGGCGAGCATCCACACCGGCCGGTGGTCGGCGGGGTCGGCACGCAGCATGGCGTCCTGTGCCTGCTCGAAGGCTCGGTGGGTGCCGGTGCGGTCCTGTGCTGCGCCGTGGATGGCTCCCTGGCGGGCCAGACCGAGGGACGCGAACAGGGGATCCCGGCGTGTGAGGTGCAGGTTGCGGGCGACGTCGTTGGCGGCGAACGCGTCCGCTGGTCGGCCCATGTGGCGGTACATCGTGCCCGCGTGGCTCCAGATACGGAACTTGATCGTCTGGTCGCCGGACATCTCGGCGAGGGCTTGGGCCTCGCGCATGTGCGCCTTGGCGACGTCGTAGCGCCGACCGTCGATGGCGGCCCACATCGCGGAGGAGCGGAAGGCGGCTGCGGAGGCGTAGAGGTTGCTGCGTACCCGCTGGGTGGCGCTGCCTGCGTTCTGGAGGTTGAGCGCCTCGTCGGCAAGGGCGGCGGCCCGCTGCTCGATGCCGAGTTGTCCGCCGTGGCGGTGGTCGCTGGCGACGATCTCGGCGAAGCGCTTGTTGAGGCGGTTGACGTCGCTCATGCCGATACGGCGCGGCGATGCGGTGCCGGGTGCGGCTGCTGCTGCGGCAGCCGCCGCGATGCCGCCGACGAGGGTACGGCGCTTCATGTCGGGGTCCTCCTGCTGCGGTGGGGCCGGGGTGGACGAAGGCCGACCCCGTGGCACGAACCCTAAAGCGACGGCGGGTAGTCCGGTGACGTCCTCAAGTGCCGTACGGGCAGCCGACTTCGGCCAGGTGACCCGGCCCGCTTTCCATGCCCGGATCGATGAGCCGTCGAGTCCTCCAGGGCGCCCGGTCAACCGTTCAATGGTCCTGTTCACGGCCTCGGCGAGGCTGTTGGAGCTGTAGCCGTGTTCGGTCATCCACGCCTCAAGAACGGTGTTGCGGGTGGTGTCCATGCGGGCACGGTAGCCCGCACGATCCCCGCCCGCCAGGTAAAGGGGAAGTCAAAACGCCCTAGGTCGGCCCGTCGGATGAGCACCTATACGTCCTAACCAACCTGCTGGCACAGAGAGTTGTCTGGGTGCTGGTCGCCCGCCGCGCCCCACTGTGCGGGCGACTGTTGACGGCCCGGCCCGCCCCCCGAGGTTCCCCCGCGGGGGCGGACCGGGCGCCGAGACGACACGAAGGCTCCACCCAATGACGACTCTGAGAACACCAGTTGAGGTTCCATCCGTCGGCCACCCCACGTACAGCCAGACCTTCCCGTGCGAGGCGTCCACGGCCGAGATCGGCCGCGACCTAGTCCGAGCCGTCCTCGGTGTGTGGCACATCGACGGCCTCGCCGACCGTGCCGCGTTGATCGTCACGGAGCTGATTGCGAACGCCGCCCGGCACACTCCGTGTCCCGAGATCCGCCTCACGGTCGGGCGGCCGAGCGCGACACGAGTGCGTGTTGGGGTCGTGGACCGGGAACCGATGCGTCTGCCCATACTCGGCCAGGCGGGTGACGACGACGAGTCGGGGCGTGGGCTGCTCCTCGTCGGTGCTGTCGCCGACCGCTGGGGCTACGACTTGCATGGCTCGGACAGACTCCCCTGGGGTAAAGAGGTCTGGGCGGAACTCCGCATCGGGGGTGGCGAGTGAGTATCCCGGCCACGGCACCCTCGCCCCTTCCGGATCTCGCCCGACTCCGGCCCCGCCAGCAGATGGCCATGGACTGCGGCCTCTGCGCCCGCCGGCTGGGAGCGAGTGGGCGACGACTGGGCGAGATACGCCACTGGGGCCTGCCGTTCCAGCTTTGGGCCTGCGCTCCCAGCTGCCAGGCCGCCAGATCGACCATCCCCACCAGCTGAGAAGGGGGACGTCTTTCCATGGAGTGGCCGTGGATCGCCGGTGATTGCTGGCTCGGCTGCGGGCGTACCGGAGTTCTGGTGATCTGGCTCGGACCGGTGCAGTGGGACGGGCAGCACGCACCCTTCTACGTGTGCGAGCCGTGCCCCGATCGCCTCCAGGCCCAGGCGCTCACCTACTTCATGGAGCGGCGGCTGGCGTCCGCTTGATCAGATTCCCGGCACACGACTTCCCGGCGTGATGCAGGCAGCCCGCGAGGACTCCCTGCGCGGAGCACGTCCCCTCGCGCCGGGCGGCCAGGAGCCGTCGAGGAGCAGCCATCCGGCACCGCTCCCGTGGGCACCTGGTGGGCGCTCCAGCCCAGCAACAGCACAACGATTACGAGGAGTTGAAGCATGACGCGTAGCAACGTAGTTCCCAGCCGCACCGAAGTACGCCCGCAGATCCCGGGGGCGTCGGACGGCTTCGACCTGGACGTCTCTCTCGTCGAGATCGCCGACCCGGCCGGCCTGGTCAACCTGACCGACGACAACTGCGGGTCCACCTGCGGCGCCTGCACCACCAACGTCGCCTGACCCAGCCCCCGAGATCACCCCGGTCTGGTGCCGCCGCGTCTCCGCGCGGCGGCACCAGCCGCCCGCCCCCACCTACGGAGGTACTTGGTGGTTGCTCCGCCCGCAGCGTTCCGCACCGGCTCCACTGCTCTCGTGCGCGCCGTGGCCCGGCCCGCCCTGCCGTTTCCTCCCTGCCCTGACCTCGATGACTGCTCGCCCAGTGGCTCGTCTGCCCGTGTGGCATGGCTACGGACGATCTGGACGGACAAGGACGTCGCCGAGGCACTCCAGCACTCCAGCTCGGTCTTGGCCGCGCAGGTACACGCCCTGTGTACGGCCGAGCATCCCGCCCTCCGGGATGTGCAGCGCGCTGCGCTGTCCGTGGCCCGCTACCTGCTGCGGGCCCAGCATCGGGCGACACCCTTCGGCCTGTTCGCCGGCGTGGCCACCGCGAAGTTCGGCCCGCAGGCGCGGGCCGACTGGGGCGGGGAGCACGTGGCCGTCGGCCGCGCGGGGGCAGAGTGGCTGGCGGCCCTGGTCGCACGGTTGGAGTCATGCCCGGACCTCCTCGAACGGCTGCCCGTCGTCATCAACAACACCGTGACGTACCGGGGGGATCGGCTCATCGTGCCGTTCCAGCCCGACGCGCAGGACGACCGGACTCGCGCGGTCGAAGCATCTTTGGCCCTGACCGGACCGGTGCACGCGGTCCTTGCCGCGACCCGACTGCCGATCCGGTTCGGCACCCTCGTGGACAAGCTCCAGGTGGAGTTCCCCGAGGCCGGTCCCGAGAAGGCGCGTCAACTGCTGGCGGCGTTGATCCGGCGGCGGGTGCTGATCACGGGCCTGCACGCTCCGAGCACCGAGACCGATGCCCTCGGGTATCTGGTGAGCCAACTCGACGCGATCGACGCCGGAAGCCTCGCCCCGGTCGCGAGGACCGTACGCGAACTCCACGCCATCCGGGCGGGCCTGGAGGAGTGCGCCACGCAGGGCGGCCGGAACAGCGTCGCGGCGCGGATGCGAGACCTCGTCCCTGGCCTGCGTCGCCACCCCGTCGCGCTCGATCTCCGCCTGGATGCGCGGATCGTTCTGCCGGAAGTGGTCGCCCGAGAGATCGAGCGGGCCGCTCTCGTCCTGACCCGATTGAGCATCCGCCCGTACGGGACCGCCGTCTGGAACGAGTACCACCAGCGGTTCTACGAGCGGTACGGCATCGGCACGATGGTGCCGCTCGCGGAGGCGGTCGCAGACAGCGGCACCGGCTATCCCGACGGCTACCCAGGCGCTCCGGCCGGTGCACGCAGGCCCCGCGTCTCCGCTCGGGATGACGCCCTCGTACGACTGGCTCAGGCCGCCGCCCTCGACGGTCGTGACGAAGCAATCCTCACGGACGAAGAGATTGAGGCCCTGGACGTGGGTCCCGGCGAGCCGCGGCTGCCGCCGCACTTGGAGATCGGGGTGCGGGTGCACTCGGCCAGCCTGGAGGAGTTGCAGCGCGGGCGGTTTCGGCTGGAGGTTGTGAGCGTGTCCCGTGGTGTCGGCGTCTCCACGGGCCGGTTCCTCAGCGTGCTGTCCGCTGCCGACCGGAATGCCCTGGTCACAGAGCTTGCAGACCTCCCAGCCGCAGACGGCGACACCATGCCCGCGCAGCTCTCTTTCCCGGCCCTGCTCCCCGAGAGCGCCCACGTCACCCGCTCCCCACAGGTGCTACCCACCGTGATCAGCCTTCAGGAGCACCGTGCCCCGCAGGACACCGTCCTCACCCCCGAGGACTTGGCTGTGGGGTGCGACGGCCGCCGCATGTACCTCGCCGTCCCTGAGCGCGGGCACCGCGTGGAGGCCGTCGGGATGCACGCGCTGAACCTGCGCACCCACACCCCGCCTCTGGTGCGGTTCCTCACCGAGCTGTCCCGCGCGCAGTGCGCGCAGGTCACCGTCTTCGACTGGGGCGCCGCAGTGGCGATGCCGTTCCTTCCACGTCTGCGGTACGGCCGGACCGTGCTGGCCCCGGCACGCTGGCAGCTGGAAGGGTCCGAACTGCCCGGCCCTGCTCGCCCTCGGGCCGAGTGGGACGCCGCGCTCGGCGACTGGCGTGCCCGGCGGAGGCTGCCGCGCCGCGTCCATCTCATAGAGGACGACCGGCGCCTCTTCCTCGACCTCGACGAGGCCGGCCACCGTGCGCTCCTGCGCAGACACCTCGACCGGACGCACCTGGCCGTACTTGTCGAGGCCCCGGAACCAGATGCGTATGGCTGGTGCGGCGGGCGAGCCCACGAGGTCGTGGTGCCCCTCAAAGCGACCAGGCCGTCGACATGGCCGCCGCTGCCAGGCCCCAGCCGGGCCCGTGCCCTGTCTGCGGACCAGATGCAGACGCCTGCCTCTTCCTCAGTCCTTCTGGCCGCCCTCTACGGTGACCCCCGCCGCCAAGACGTCTTGCTCTCCCGGCACCTGCCCGGCCTCTTCAAACAGCTCGGGAACCCGCCGTGGTGGTTCATCCGCTTCCGCGACCCGGACCAGCATCTCCGCGTACGCATCGCCCTCCCCGACCCGGAAGCCTTCGCCGACACGGCCCGAACGGTGAGCGCCTGGGCCGACGAGCTACGAAGCATCGGCCTGCTGGCCGACCTGCGCTATCCCACCTCCTACCGGGAGATGGGCCGCTGGGGCTCCGGTGCCGCATGGGAGGCAGCCGAGAACGTGTTCCGGGCGGACTCGCGCGCCATCCTGGCCCAGCTCACGCAGCCACAGCGTCCCGGACCGCGCACGCTGGTAGCGGCCCACACCGTCGCCATCACCTCCGCGTTCCTAGGCACCATCGAGGCCGGAATGAAGTGGCTGATCGACCACGTCCCGCCGACAGCCCCCGTGCCTGTTCCACGCCCGCAGTTCACCGAGGCCGTACGGCTCGCCGACCCGAGTGACGACTGGTCAGCCCTGCGTAGCGTCCCGGGCGGAGACGCCATCGTGTCCGGATGGGCCGACCGGGAAGCGGCACTCGCCGCGTACCGGCCTCACCTGCCCGGCCCGGACACCCAGGGCATCACCGTCGACGACGTCCTGACCTCCCTGCTGCACGTTCACTTCGTGCGCCACGTCGCCGTGAACTTCCCGGAGGAAGAGGTGTGCCTCTACCTGGCACGCGCCGCTGCCCTTGCCTGGACCGCCCGCACCAAGAGGACGGCGTCGTGACCCCCCACCCCGCGCTCGGCCTGGTCGACGCCATCGCCACTCAGCTCGCCGACCCCGACACCGTGCCCCTCGGCTCCAGGACGCTGTCCTCGGACCGGCAGCACCTCGCCTACGGCCCGCCCGGACTCGCGCTCCTGCACATCGAGCTGGCCGCGAACGGCCTCGGCCCATGGCACCGCGCCCACAACTGGCTCGCCACCGCCTCACAGCAACCACTCACCAGCGGCCCGGACAGCCACCCGTTCTACGGAGTGCCCGCCTTCGCCCACGCCCTGAGCTGCGCCGCCGACCACCTTCCCGGCTCCTACCAGCGCGCCCTCGACGCGATGGACGGACAGATCGCAGTCGACGTCGGACGCCGTCTCGACGCCGCGCACCGCCGCATCGACGCCGGACGCCTTCCGCAGCTCGCCGAGTTCGACGCCGTCCGGGGCCTCACCGGATACGGCGCCTACCTACTGCGCCGAAACCCCGGCAGCTCCACGATGCGCGCCGTCTTCGACTACTGCGTGCGCCTCACCGAACCGATCACCCACCATGGCGAGACCCTGCCGGGCTGGTGGGCGGAGACCGGGCCCTCGGGCAGCCCGGACGGCCGATTCCCCGGCGGGCACGCCAACACCGGCATGGCACACGGCATCGGCGGCGTGCTCGCGCTCCTGGCCCTCGCCGCGCGGAACGGCTCCGTCACCGATGAACACCACGCGGCACTGCGCACCATCCTGACCTGGCTGGACCGCTGGAAGCAGAGGGCTGGCGGCGGACCGGTCTGGCCGTACTGGGTCACTCGAGGCGAGCTGCGCAGGGGGCGTCTCGCTCCGTCCGCGCCCCAGCGGCCTTCTTGGTGCTACGGCACCGCTGGCCTTGCGCGCGCCCAGCAACTTGCCGCGCTTGCCCTCGGCGATGCCAGCCGCCAGATCGAGGCGGAGTACGCGCTCGTGGCCGCCCTCACCGATCCCGAGCAGCTGAAGGCCACGACGGACAGTGGCCTCTGCCACGGCTTCGCCAGCCTCGCCCACGCTGTCACGCGTACAGCAGACGACGCCCACCCCTCGACCGCGGGCCAACTCCGTGCCGTGATTTCGGCCCTCCTGGCTGCTGTCATCCCACCGGGCACCGATCCCGAACTCATGGCCACGGCGCTCATTCAGGACGAGAAGGGCGGCCCCGGCCTCCTCGACGGCGCCGCCGGCATAGCCCTGGCCCTCCTCCCTACCGGTACCGCGGCACCACCCCGGTCCGCCTGGGACGCATGCCTCCTCATCGCTTGATTCACCGACCGAAGGACCTCTATGCCTCCCGACCGCTGGCAGCAGCACAACATCACCATCGCCGACCGGGAGAACGCCCGGCGCGCCATCGCCGAACGCCTCGGCCCCGCCCTGATCGGGGCCGAGACTGACGGGCAGCTCACCGGCTGGTGGTTCATGAACAAGCAGCCCTGGCCGCTGCGCTACCTCGCCGACAAGCCCTCACCAGCCATCGAGTCGCTCCTGAGCGATCTCATCGGCGACGGCGTGGCCGTGTCGTGCCTGCCCGGCATCTACGAGCCCGAGACCGACACGTTCGGTGGACCCGAGGCCATGGACGCAGCCCACGAACTGTTCCACAGCGACTCCCGCCATCTGCTCACCTACCAGCCGAGCCCGGTGCACCTGGGACGCCGGGAGACCGCCGTCCTGCTGGCGAGCGTCATGATGCGCGGTGCTGGACTCGACTGGTTCGAACAGGGCGACGTATGGGCGAAGGTGGCAGCTCTTCGACCGGTCACCAATCCGCCACCACCCGAACGAGCCGCCGAACTGGATCCGGCCATGCGGATGCTCATGACCGCCGACGCCCACAGCCTCTGCCGCCCGGACGGTCCACTCCACGCTCACGAGGAATGGGTGACCGCCTTCGAACGGGCCGGAGCCATGCTCGCCGACCTAGCAACCCGCGGCGCCCTCACCCGCGGCCTGCGAGCCGTCATCGCCCACCACGTGATCTTCCACGCCAACCGCGCAGGTCTCCTCCGGGACGACCAGAGCGCCCTGTCCCACTTCGCACGAGAGGTAGTCATGGGAACGAGTGACCACACCGAGTCGCCCACCGAGGCAACGGCCGACATCGATAGCGTCAGCGCGGTGAACGCCGACACGATCACCACCCCCACGGCGGACGCCGAGCGCCTCCGCAACGCCCTGGTCGACCAGCTCCGCGCGGACGGACACGCCCGCACGCCCGCCGTCGAGACCGCGTTGCGGACCGTGCCCCGCCACGTGTTCGTGCCCGACGCGTCACTCGAAGACGCCTACGCCAACGCACCAGTGCACATCAAGTACGACACCGACGGAACGTCCATCTCCTGCGCTTCCCAGCCCGGCGTCGTCGCCCTCATGCTGGACCAGCTCGAAGCCCAGCCCGGGGAGCGCATCCTCGAACTCGGCGCAGGCACCGGCTACAACGCCGGTCTCCTCGCCCACCTGGTCGGCGAGAACGGACACGTGACCACCCTCGACGTCGACGACGACCTTGTGGAGGGTGCCCGCACGCACCTCGCCGCCGCCGGAATCACCAATGTCGAGGCCGTGACCCGCGACGGGGCCCTCGGCTACGCCGAAGCAGCGCCGTACGACCGGATCATCGCCACCGTCGGCGCGCACGGCGTACCCCACGCCTGGCTGCAGCAGCTCGCACCCGGCGGCCGGCTCCTCGTCCCCCAGCGCCTCAAGGGCACCGTCTCCCGCTCCATCGCCTACAAGCAGCGCGACGGCCGGTGGGTGTCCCTCGGCAGCGAGATGAACACCTTCATGCCGCTTCGGCGGGGCATCGCTGACGATGACCGCCAAGTGATCCCTCTCAGCGCGGACGGCGCCGTACGACTCCAGGCCCCCGCCGGGCTCAGCATCGACGCCGATGCCCTCGCGGGCGTACTTGACCAGCCGCGTACCGAGGAGTGGACCGGCATGACGGTCCGCGCCATGGAGTCGCCGGAGTGGATGGAACTGTTCGTCACCTGCTCCCTGCCCTCCGGTCTGATCCGGATGCTGTTCCCCCAGAGCGCCAAGGGCACTCTGCTCACCGAGGACCCCTACCCCTCGTCGACCGCGGTCGTCGACAAGGGTGCCGTCACCTACCTCGCCCGGCGCCTTTCGAAGGAGAAGTCCCCCGAGGGCGACAAGCTCTGGGAATTCGGTGTCATCGGCCACGGCCCCGGCAGCGATGAGCTGGCCGCGAGGGTCGTCGACGCCATCCGCACCTGGGACAGGGAGTACCGAGGACGTGAGGCCACGTTCGAGATCCAGCCCCTCGACGCCCCCCAGATCGAGCGGCACCCGGGTCTCTTCGCCCTCGACACGCCGCTGAACCGCATCGTCGTCGACTGGCGGTGACGCCCCACCCGTAGCACACGGCGCCCGTCAACACGCGGCTGGCGGGCACCGTCGCTTCAGCAGTCCTCACTCTCGACCCCGGGAAATTCATGGACCCGTACGGCCCCATAGCCCAGCGCTTCCCGCTCGTCGCCCGATTCCGCCCCGCCTGCCTGCCCCTGCCTGCACGCGTAAGGGCACTCGTCGATCTGGCCGACACCGCGGTGGAAGAGACCGACCAGGGGCTCGCATCGGCCGTCTACAACCAGGCTGCGCTCATCGCCTCCGACCTCGACCTTCCCGACCTCGCCCGCGCGATGTGCCACCAGCACTCCGCCGCCTACCTCCACGCCTGCCCCCTCCCTGGCATGAGCGCGATCCGAGGGCTGGAACCGGTCGTCAATCTTGCTCGCCTCCAGATCCGCGCCGGCCACGCCGATGAGGGCCGTCAGCGACTCCTCAACCTGTACAGGGCCGTAGAGGCGGGCACAGCTGCCCGCTTCGAGGGCGTCAACGTACCCGCGAACCTGACCGCGACCGGTGAAGACCGCCAGGAGGTTCGCGCGTGGCTGTGGCGCGTCCTGCTCGCCGACGGCTCGCGCACCCTCACCACCGCGGGGCGATGGGCCGAGGCGCTGGCGCACATCGAGGCCCACCATGGCATCGGAAAGCGGATGCTCGACGGTAGACAGGTCGCCGTACTCGCCGCCCTCGCTGCGGGTGACACGGCGTGGGCAGCTGCCCTCCTTGTCGACACGATGCCCGGCGATGCGTGGGAGCAAGCCGTCACGGCATGCCTGACCGTTTTATGTCGCCGCGACGCCGGGCAGCCGATCGACGGCCACCTGGCGGACCTGGTGACTGCCTACCTCGGACGGAAGACCGAACCCGGGATGACCGTCTTCGATACCCGGCTTGGCCTTACAGTCCTCGACGCGACCGGTTCCGCCGGGGCGCTCGCCGCTCGCCGCATCGTCGAGGACCTCCACCGCAGGACGACGGACGCCCAGGACGGCTACGCTGCCCGCGAGAACTTGGCTCACCCTCTGTTCACCGAGATCGCCACGGACCGGCAAGTGCAGGACTGTCGCGCGCTGGTGCGCGCCTGCGCCCTCGGTACCGGGATCCTCCCGGACGAGCTGCGAGGAGAACTGACGGCGGCTCTGCGCGCCAGCGATAGCGTGATCCGGGAAAGCGTCCTGCGTTCCTCCGAACCAGGCCTGGAGCCAGTGTCGGATGTTGCTGTTCCGTTGGTCGCACCGCTTACGCAAGGAACCCCGGCCGAGGAGTCCGAAGCCGAGTAGAGCGCGTCCCTGGGCATGTGTGCCGTATCCGTTTCGTAAGTACCGGCGGGTCGAGGACAAGACGGACCGACTGCTGGACGAGCCGACAATCCTCGGCGAGCCGTACTCGCGGCACCTGGGTGGCAAGCTGCGTAGAGTTCCGCTCCGACTTGGACGGTGAAGCGGTGCGCATCCCGTACTGGCTCGCGCCGGAACAACGGATCGCGGATGTGTGAAGCAGCGGGGGTAGAGCGTGCGCACCAGGCCCAGAAGGTCTGTGAGGCGGAGCACGGTCACCCCCGGCACACCGACGAGCGGCGCAAGGAGAGCTGATGAATCACAGCAGATGGAGGACGCGCCGGAGCCGCCAGATCGCGGGGGAGGCGGTGGAGTACGACCAGGAGTACGTCGACGCCCGCCTGGCAGGCGACCTCGGCCAGGCGGTCTACGACCGTCGGACCGAGCTGGGCCTTTCCCAGACGCAGCTTGCGGAGCGGGCCGGGATGACCCAGCCGCAGGTCTCCCGGATGGAGGGCGGCGACACCGTGCCGACGCTCCCGCTGCTGCGGCGCTTGGCCAAGGCGCTGGAGGGCACGCTGCACCTGACCATCGACGAGGGTGACTCGCACGTCACGTTCACGCCGCACGCCGCCTGAGCCGCCGAAGGGCACCTACGAAAATCCGTAGGTGCCCTTCTGGACTGGTGCCCCCGGCAGGATTCGAACCTGCGACACCCGCTTTAGGAGATCTTCTCGGGCGAGTCGGTGACCTGCGGGAACGCGCGCTGGTAGCTGTCTGACCTGGAGAACTGTCCTCGGTAGTTCTCACGTCTTCGCAGGGCTTCCCGTCCTCATGTGTGCCGTATCCGTGCTGGCTGGGCCAGTGGTGGCGCGGGCTGGAGTGCTGCTGTGGCTTGCGCCATGCATTCAGCGGTATATACCGTTGTTTGCATGGCCGAGGAGTGGCAGATCGAGATCGAGCCCGAGGTGCGGGACTGGCTGGAGCTGCTTCCGTTCCGCCTGTACCGGCAGGTCGAGGACAAGACGGACCGGCTGCTGGACGAGCCGACGACCCTCGGTGAGCCGTACTCGCGCCACCTGGGCGGCAAGCTGCGTGAGCCCCGCTTCGAGTTGGACGGTGAGGCCGTACGCATCCCGTACTGGCTCGCGCCCGGACAACGGATCGTGCTGCTGACGGTCTTCCGCAAGACGAGGATGCGCGAAGCGGCGGAAGTAGAGCGTGCGCACCAGGCCCAGAAGCTCTGCGAGGCCGAACACGTTCACGCCCAGCACACTTACGAGCGGCGCAAGGAGAGCTGATGAACCACAGCACATGGAGGACGCGCCGGACTCGGCAGCTTGCGGGTGAGGCGGTGGAGTACGACCAGGAGTACCTCGACGCCCGCCTGGCCGGCGACCTCGGCCAGGCGGTCTACGACCGTCGGACCGAGCTGGGCCTTTCCCAGACGCAGCTTGCGGAGCGGGCCGGGATGACCCAGCCCCAGGTCTCCCGGATGGAGGGCGGCGACACCGTGCCGACGCTCCCGCTGCTGCGGCGCTTGGCCAAGGCGCTGGACGGCACGCTGCACCTGACCATCGACGAGGGTGACTCGCACGTCACGTTCACGCCGCACGCCGCCTGAGTCGGCGAAGGGCACCTACGAATATCCGTAGGTGCCCTTCTGGACTGGTGCCCCCGGCAGGATTCGAACCTGCGGCATCCGCTTTAGAAGTGGGATCGAATCCTTGCCGGGGGGTGCCTGGCGCTGCCGCGCCGTGCTGTTTCCCCTGGTCAGGACCGTACGGCGAGCCACTTGATCCGGCTCATGCCGCCCTGTATCGGGCAGTCCGCTCACGCATCGCTCACGCACCTGAGGTACCTCGGTGTCGTGCCGGCGCATCTCCATCTCGTGTAGTGGAGTCTGCCGCGCCCGGTTCGTTCGCGCCATCTCCAACGCCTTGCGGAGTTGCCGCTCCGGCAACACGTGCAAGCACTCGGATGATCGGCAAGACCACGTCGAGGGGGTCCCGTTACCTGAACCATGGGATGCTGGCTGCTCCCTTTGGCAAAGTGTCGTCACTGCTAGACGATTCTCGTGAGGAACCTTGTGAGTACGCTCGGTAGCTTCATCTGGTCGATCGCTGACCAGCTTCGGGGGCCCTATCGCCCCAACCAGTACGGGACTGTGATTCTTCCGTTCACGATCCTGAGACGGCTCGACTGTGTACTTGAGCCGGACCGTGCGGCGGTACGAGAGCTGGCTGTGAGGTACGAGAACCCGAACCGGCTCAAGGTCGAGGTCAAGAAGGTCACGGGGCGGACATTCTACAACACCTCCCACTACGAGTTCGCGAACCTGCTGACCGATGCGGACGGGCTGGCGGACAACCTCGCTGACTACATTGACCGGTTCTCGGCTGATGTGGACGTGTTCGAGTATTTTGACTTCAAGAAGGAGATCCTGGCCCTGGAGAAGGCCGGACTCCTGCGCGAGATCGTCAAGTCCTTCGGCGCGGTCGACCTGCATCCCGACGTGGTGTCCAACGCAGACATGGGGGATGCGTTTGAGTACATCATCCGCAAATTCAACGAGGCCGCGAACGAGACCTCCGGAGACCATTACACGCCGCGCGACGCGATCCGGCTGCTGGTCGACCTACTCTTCGCGGAGAAGGATGTCGACCTCTCCGAGGGCGACATCATCCGGTCGCTGTACGACCCAACCGCCGGCACCGGCGGCATGCTCTCCTTGGCGGAGGAGCACCTGCTCGCTCAGAACTCCGGGGCGAAGCTGAGCCTGTACGGCCAGGAGTACAACCCGCAGTCGTACGCCATCTGCAAGTCCGACCTGCTCGCCAAGGGCCACTACGCGACCAACATCGCCTTCGGCAACACCCTCACCGACGACGCGTTCAAGGGCCGCCAGTTTGATTTCTGCATGTCCAACCCGCCCTACGGGGTGGACTGGAAGCAGTACGCCAAGGCGATCAAGGAGGAGCGCGACTCCGCCGGTCCCTTCGGTCGCTTCGCGCCGGGGCTCCCCGCGACCTCGGACGGGCAGATGCTCTTCCTGCTCCACTTGGCCCACAAGATGCGCGCCCCCGAGGACGGCGGTGGCCGCGTCGGCATCATTATGAACGGCTCGCCGCTCTTTAACGGCGGCGCCGAATCCGGCCCCTCCGAAATCCGCAGGTGGCTACTGGAAAATGACCTGGTCGAGGCGATCGTCGCGCTGCCGACCAACATGTTCTTCAACACCGGCATCGCAACCTATATCTGGATCCTCGACAACACGAAGCATCCTGACCGCAAGGGCAAGGTCCAGCTCATCAACGGCACATCGTTCTGGACCAAGATGCGCAAGGGTCTCGGAGCCAAGGGGCGCGAAATCAGCGATGCTGACCGCGCCAAGATCGTGCATTTGTACGCCGACTTCGAGGACGCTGACCCCGAACTCTCTAAGGTCCTGCACAACGATGAGTTCGGCTACTGGACCGTCACAGTGGAGCGACCCCTGCTCGACGAGAATGACAACCCGGTTGTCGACCGCAAGGGCAACCCGAAGCCTGACTCGAAGAAGCGCGACACCGAGAACATTCCCTTCACCTACGGCGGTTCCCTCGTCGGTGCGGCGGGGGAACGTGAGGTTATCCAGCGGTACTTCGATGTCGAGGTGAAGCCTCACGTCCCCGACGCCTGGATCGACTGGGCGAAGACCAAGACGGGCTATGAGATCCCCTTCGCTCGGCACTTCTACAAGTACGTCCCGCCCCGCCCTCTCGCCGAGATCGATGCCGACCTTGAGAAACAGGTTGCCAAGATCCTCGACCTGCTGAGGGAGGTGGAGAAGTGAGGCAGGTATCTCTTGCTTCGCTCGCTGTTTCTGGCGGATTTCATGATGGTGACTGGGTAGAGAGTAAGGATCAAGATCCAGACGGCGAGATTCGACTCCTTCAATTGGCGGATGTCGGAGACGGTTTCTTTCGTGACCGGTCAGACCGGCGTATCAACGAAGTGACTTTCGGGCGACTCAACTGCTCGCCTGTACGGGCTGGCGACGTCCTTATCGCGAGGATGCCCGATCCGTTGGGACGTGCCTGCATTGTTCCCCAAGGGATCGGGCGCGCTGTGACCGTCGTCGATGTCGCCGTTCTCCGCTGCGACGACACCAAAGCAGACAGACGCTATGTCACCTATGCGATCAACGCTGCGCCGAGCCGCAGTTTCATGGAAAGCCTTCAGGATGGGGCCACACGCCAGCGGATCCCGCGGAAACGGCTTGGACGAGTTCAGATCCCACTCCCAGAGCTGCCAGAACAGCGTGCCATCGCTGGCTTTCTTGACCGCGAGACCGCGCGCATCGACACGCTCATCGAGGAGCAGAAGCAACTGATCGAGATGCTCCGCGAGCGGCGCGATGCAGAAGCCGATGTCCTCTTGGGGGCGCCGACTCGGGCTCGTAATACCACGGTCAAGCGGGTACTCCGACCTCTCTCGCGCCCCGCAGTCGCAGGTCTTGGTGTTGTTACTGCTTTTCGCGACGGCGTCGTAACCCTTCGAAGTAAACGCCGGGAGGACGGTTATACCTTCTCGAACACCGAGCATGGGTATCAAGAGATCCGTCCAGGAGACCTGGTGTTTCATGCCCTCGACGGCTTTGCGGGCGCTGTGGGAGTGTCCGATAGCCACGGGAACGCTACGCCGGTTTACCACGTGTGCGAAGCAACCGCTGGAGACGACCTGGCATACGTCGCTCGCTTGCTGCGATATCTAGGGCGTAACGGATTTCTCGCCACGCAGGCTCCGAACGTGCGTGAACGCAGCGTCGACTTCCGAAACTGGGCAATGTTTGGTCGATTGCCTCTTGCTCTGCCGCCGGTCGAAGAGCAGCGTCGCATTGCTGCCTACCTCGACGACCAGGACGCGAAGACTGACACGCTGATCGCCGAGTCAGAGCGGTTCGTCGAGATTGCTCAGGAGCGACGTGCAGCGCTTATCACAGCGGCGGTGACGGGGCAGATTGACGTACGCGAGGGGGTGTGATGGCTGATCACAACGAGGTGGTCTTCGAGACGGAGATCTGCGAGTACCTAGAGGCTCACGGTTGGCTGTACTCGGAGAACGACCGTGATGGCGGGGAGTACGACAGGGAGCGAGCACTGTTCCCGAGCGACCTGTACGCGTGGCTGGAGAAGACACAGAAGCCGGCGTACGAGAAGGCGTTGAAGGCGGCGGGCTCGCAGGCGAAGTTCCTCGACGTGCTGACTGCGGCGCTGGACAAGCCGCTGGAGCACGGCGGGGGCACGCTGAATATCCTGCGCAACGGGGTGCAGTACATCGGTGGCGGCCGGTTGAAGATGGCGCAGTTCCGCCCCGAGACCTCGTTCAATGCGACCACCACGGCTCACTACGAGGCGATGCGGGTGCGGGTGGTGCGACAGGTGCACTTCTCGACCGCCGACCAGCGCCTCCTCGATCTGGTCTTCTTCGTCAACGGTCTTCCGGTGGCCACGGTGGAGTTGAAGACCGACTTCACCGAGTCGCTGGATGAGGCGATCAACCAGTACAAGCAGGACCGCAACCCACTGACTAAGGGGCGGCCCGAGCCGCTGCTGACCTTCGGACACCGCGCTGTGGTCCACTTCGCGGTCTCGAACGACCTGGCGGCGATGACCACCAGACTGGAAGGGGAGACGACCCACTTCCTGCCGTTCAACATCGGCTTCGACAGCGGTGCTGGCAACCCGCCCGGCGCGGACGGACGGTCGTCGACGGCGTACCTGTGGGAACGCGTCTGGGAGAAACACGCCTGGCTGGACATCATCGGGCGGCTGATGATCGTGCAGACCAAGGAAGAGTGGGACGTCACCACCGGCACGTCGGTGCGGCGTACGAGCATGCTCTTCCCGCGGTTCCACCAGTGGGAGGCCGTCACGAGCATCGTCGAGGCGGTGAAAGAGGAGGGTGTCGGGCAGCGGTACCTGATTGAGCATTCGGCCGGGTCGGGGAAGACGAACACCATCGCCTGGACGGCCCACCGACTGGCGAGGTTGCACGTCGATGATCGGAAGGTCTTCGACTCGGTCATTGTGGTCGTGGACCGCACCGTGCTCGACTCCCAGCTGCAGGATGCGATCCGGCAGATCGACGGCACCGGCAAGATCGTCGCGACTATCAGCCCCGAGGACGTCCGCAAGGCCGGCGTGAAGTCGAAGTCGGGTCTGCTGGCGCAAGCGTTGAAGAACGGTGAGCTAATCATCGCGGTGACGGTGCAGACCTTCCCGCATGCGCTGGACGAGATCCGGTCCGACGCTGGCCTGAAGGGCAAGCGGTTCGCCGTCATCGCCGATGAGGCGCACTCCTCCCAGTCGGGTCAGATCTCCTCGAAGCTGAAGCAGGTGCTGACTGCTGAGGAGATCAAGGAGATCGAGGAGGGCGGCGAGGTTGATGTGGAGTCGGTGCTGGCATCCGAGATGACCGAGCGGGCCGAGTCGGAGAACATTTCCTACTTCGCTTTCACCGCGACGCCGAAGAACAAGACTCTCGAACTGTTCGGCCGCAAGGATGCCGACGGGAAGCCGCGCGAGTTCCACCTGTATTCGATGAAGCAGGCGATCGAGGAGGGCTACATCCTCGACGTGCTCAAGGGCTATCAGTCCTACGACACGGCGTTGAAGATCGCCGGCAGGGCCGAGAGCGGTGACGGGGGAGAGGTTGAGGAGGCCGCCGCCCGCAAGGGTCTGATGCGGTGGGTGCAGCTCCATCCGACGAACATCAGCCAGAAGGTGCAGATCATCGTCGAGCACTTCCACGCCAACGTCGCCTACCTCCTTGAAGGCAAGGCGAAGGCGATGGTGGTGACCGACTCGCGCAAGTCCGCGGTGAAGTACAAGGTGGCCATCGACGCCTACATCGCCAGGCGCCGCACCGAGGACGCTTCGTACAACTACCGCACCCTGGTCGCCTTCTCCGCCGGGGTGACGATGGCCGAGGACGAGACCTGGCACAGCGACTGGGGCCCGCAGCCATCGAAGGATGATGAGTTCACCGAGGCCAACATGAACCCCGGCGCCGGGGCCGATCTGGCAGCCGCATTCAAGGGCGAGACGTACAAGATCATGCTGGTCGCCAACAAGTTCCAAACTGGCTTCGACCAGCCCTTACTCTCGGCGATGTACATAGACAAGAAGCTGTCAGGGGTCACCGCGGTGCAGACTCTCTCGCGGCTCAACCGCACCCATCGCACCGCTGGTGGGGAGCAGAAGCGCAAGACGTTCGTCATCGACTTCGCCAACAAGCCCGAGGACATCAAGGCAGCCTTCGAGCCGTACTTCAAGAACGCGACCCTGGAGACCGAGACCGATCCGTATGTCGTCATCCACCTGGCTAACAAGCTTGCCCAGGCCGGAATCTACACCGAGGACGACGTTCGCAAGGTCGCCGAGCTGTGGGTGACCCGGAAGGGCAACAACGCGCTCTCGGCGGCGATCAGCCCGGCGCAGCACGACTTCCGGCGTCGCTACGCGCGGGCAATCGAGGAGGAGGACAAGGTCACGCTCCAGGCGCTAGACCTGTTCCGCAAGGATGTCTCCACCTACGTACGTCTCTACGACTTCATGTCCCAGATCGTCGACTACGGCGACCCCTACATGGAGATGCTCTCGATCTTCCTGCGCCTTCTGGAGAAGGTCATCGCCGAGTCCGCCTGGGCTGCCGACGTCGACCTCTCCGACGTGGTACTGGTCGGGGTCAAGCACAACAAGGCAATCCCGGTCAACATCTCGCTCATGGGCGACGGACAGCTGAAGGGCATCAGCGCAGCCGGCACGGGAATGAAGAAGGATCCGAAGTACGTCGCGCTCCAGGTCGTCATAGACAAGATGAACGACCTCTTCGGCGCCGAATCGTTCGCCGAGTCCCAGGTCAGGGAGTTCGTGCAGGGACTCGTCCAGCGGTTGCTCGCCGACCCGAACCTGATCAGGCAGACCAAGGTGAACTCCAAGAAGCAGTTCGTGGAGTCACCAGACTTCCAAGCAGCCGTTACGGAGGCGGTCGCAGACAACCAGGACGCCCACAACACGATGGCTGACTACTTCTTCACCGATGGGCCGGCCATTAACTCGATCATCGTCGCCCTCGCGGATGCCTTCTACGAAGCAGCGGTCGATCAGCAGGTGGATTCTTAGATACGGCAGTACGCATGTCCCTCCGCAGCAGGCCACCTCGCTGCGGAGGTGAGGACAAGCAGGATCCATGGCTGTGGTTCGGGCCGCAGATTTCCAGCAGCACTCGACATGATGTGGGATCCGCTCGTGCTGGCCGGTGCTCCGCCGTACGCTCGCGCGTTACGTGGCCAACCGAGCGTCGGCGTACCGATGCTTGGCGTCTCGGCATCTACCTCAAAACGGAGGCTGGCAGGGAAGCGATGGGCTTAGCATAACCCCATGAAATATCGCCCCAGCGAGACTACGCTCGGCGCTGTCTGGGTCAACAACTTTCCGCCAGAGGATCGGCGTGCGGCGGAGTTGTTGCTGAACAGCCTGCGCGTCCTCTCCGACGCCACCTTTCGGGCAGCCTTGACTGACCGCCTATCCGGTCTGGTGAGACATCTGCAGCCCCCCATCGCGATTTATCCGATCAGGGAGCTCCCTAAGGGAGATAGCGACACCGAAGGCCCGGGTGACCACGCCGAAGAAGTGGCACCATCGGACCCTGCGAAGAGAAGAATATTTCTGCCGCTGGACCATCCACATTCGGCACTTCCAGGGAGTGAGGCGCACGTTGGTAACATCATTCGAGATGTCATCGGGAGCCGAAACCGGGCCGACGAGACAATAGCTTCCTCGCCGCAGGAGATCGAGGATCTTCGGCGCATCAAGGTTCGCACGATCGTGTTGGTGGACGACTACAGCGGCACTGGAAACCGAGTTGGCAGCTATCTACGTGCCTGGGCTCAGGATCCAACGATCCGAAGTTGGTTCTCTTACAAACTTGTCAAATTTCATGTGGTGCTTCATGCCGTCTCGCTGGCTGCACTGCGTGCGTTGGAGCGGAATCCGTGGGTTGAACAGGTTCATTTTTCTGAGCATGCGGCGGGTTTTTCTACAGTGCGTTGGTCGAAGGGTGAAGCTGCTGAGATCCGGGAGCTCTGCGAGAAGCACGGTTTCAAGAAGAGTCACGCTCTCGGTTATAAGCGCTCTGAAGGTCTTTGGGTGATGCAGCACACCGTCCCCAATAACCTGCCGATGATCCTTTGGCAGGACAGGCACAAGTCGATTAGTGATTGGCAACCCTTCTTTGGCGACCGAAAGATGTCTCCGGCTCTGCAGCAAGAGTTGGGGGACTACAGGCTCGAGACGCGGGCAGAAGATATCGCGGCATCTCTACGTCAGCCTCGGCTGTCTCGTGCGCTGTCCGATCAGCCGGGTGCCACCACCCGTCTGATCCTGTTGGTCTTGGCTGCATCTGCTCGAGGTGTTCGCGATGTCCGTCGGCTGAGTCTCTTGCTCGGTACTCCGCTTGCGTCGGCCGAGGCAGCTCAGCAGGCGTGTGCTCAGCTAGGCTTGCTCGATCCTGGCGCTCGTCTTACCCCGGAGGGGCACAGGGAGCTGGCTGCAGCGCGCCGACGGGCACCACTAGCCGTGAAGCCCCATCGCTTGATCGGCCGGGATACCCCCTATTATCCTTGGCAGTTGAGGGGAGTCAGCGACATCTAGAAGTTGTCGGCATCGTTGATGCCGACTCGGCCAGGCGCGCTGCGACCTGGAGCTTCGTGCAGGCAACGGTGCTCGCCGTCTGCCTCGATCAATCTCACGTTGCGCCTACCGTCGCAGGCTGCGGCTGTCCGGGCGGGGTCTGGGGCCCCAGCCTGCGACGAATGCTTCGCTGTCACAGGAATCCGAAGGTAGATGATCACTGACTCCCCTCATCTGTATCGCGCCACCGGGCAGCGACTTGGTAAGGAGCCAAAGCTCGTAGAGCACTCTCTGCAACAAGCCGCAGAGGTCGAAGAGCGAGGATTGGCGTCCGTGTTGACTTTGGGACACTTGGCCCACAATACGGGGGTCGGGTACTACTACCTGCGAGAAGTTGCGAAGCGGAGCATAGACCCGTACGACGACCTGGTCCTTCCGCGACGTAATGGAAGGAAAATGCGAGCGATTTCATCGCCGCGCTCCCCGTTGCTGGAAGTGCAGCGCTGGATCTTGCATCGGATCGTCGAGCGCCTTCCCGCACACCCGAATAGTTTCGCGTATACCCCTGGTAGTTCGATCAAGGCATGCGCTCAAAAACATCTCGGCGCCGGTTGGCTGGTCAAACTCGACATCCGGAACTTCTTCGAGACGATCAATGAGGCGCAAGTCTATGAGGTTTTCCTCGGGGCGGGATACCGGCCGCTCCCGTCGGTCGAGCTTGCCAGGATCTGCACCCGCTATGCAGGTCATGCGCGGCACGTGAGTGCTCAAGCGTTCCGGCACCGATCCACATACAGAGTGATCAAGACCTATTCGCGCCCATTGATGGGATTCCTCCCGCAAGGCGCCCCCACTAGTGGCTCTTTGGCGAATCAAGTGGCAAGAAAGTTGGACGACGAGCTCAGTGTCGTGGCGGCGTCAAGAGAGTTGGTGTACACGCGCTACGCAGACGACATGGTTTTTTCATCCAGTGGTGATTTTCGCCGTAAGGAGGCTTCTTCGATAATCAGGGAAGTGGAAGTACTCCTGCGTAGTTATGGGTTCGAACCACACTCGCAGAAAACGCGCATCGTCCCCCCTGGGGCACGGAAGATCGTTCTCGGGCTTCTTGTGGACGGACCAGTAGTACGGATCAATAGAAAAATGCGTTCCCGGCTGTTGCGGCATATTCGTGGCGTCGAGGCATTCGGGCTCCAAGCTCACGTGGCGCACGTTGGGTTCAGCTCGATCGAGGGACTCGTGCGGCACGTTTCAGGGTTGCTGGCCTTCGCCTCGGATATCGAGCCGGAATGGGCAGAATCGGTAGAGAAACGGTGGACTGCGGCACTCCAACGTGATGGTTGGTCCATACCGGAGAAATGATCGAGCAAGCGTCGTGCCCCGCGCTTCTCTGGGGGCATGACCGAGCAGTGATGAGAGACTGCAGTGCGGGGCAGACCGCGCGGCATAGCGCGAAAGGACTGGGCCCAGAACTACAGCACGATGCTGGATTCCTCCCAGGTTATCGTGGTCGCTGGTCAGCCGACGGCTCGGATCATCACGGTGAGAACCGGGGAGGCTGGTGATGGCTGGCTTTGTCCGATGTCCTTGTACCCCCACGACCTGTAGAGGGCGTGGACCTTTCCGTCGCCGGCCGCTGGGTTGACCATGAGCGTGACGAATGGCTCGTCGCGTGTGGCGAGGAGGGCGTCGTGGATGCGGCGGGCGGTACCAGTTTTCCGCCAGGTCGGTCGGACGCCGATCTTCTTCAAGGCCACCGCCGGGCTCTCGGTGTACCTCTCGGCCGGCGTCGGGCTGGTGCGCTGCCAGTAGCGGTCGCCGTGCTTGATGGTGTTGCCGTAGGCGTAGCCGACCGGATGTCCGTCCGCGTATGCGAGGACGGCTGTGAACCCCGGTTCGGTGCCGTGTCGGTCCAGGCGTTCGCCGAACGCGGTGACCGCGTAGTTCGGCAGGTGGAGGAGTGGGGCGCGTACGTCGGCGTACACGTTGAGGAGGTCGCCGCGGGCGGTGACGAGGGTGGTGAAGGTGCGCAGTTCGATGGCGGGAGCCGTGGTCATGCGGCCATCCTCCAGGCGGCGGTGTGCTCGGTCCAGGTCTGCACGGTGGAGCTGCCCGGCGCGGTGGCGCGCAGCGCGGCCCCGAACTCCTGCAGCATGCGCGTGACCCGGGCGTGCTGAGTGGCTGCTTCGGCGGGGACCTTCATCGCGGTGGCCGTGGCGGCGTCGGGGGCGCCCTGGGCGAGCTGGGCGTGGGCTAGCCGGGTGGTGGTGATGGCCCGGGACCGGACCATGTGGGGTCGGAGGGCGGCCAGGCAGCGGTGGGCGTGGTACTCGGCGGTCGAGTAGTCGCCGAGCGCCAAGTGCGCGGAGAGCGCCAGGGAGTCCAGTTCGGCCTGGTCGTAGAAGGCGAGCATCAACACCGGCCGGTAGTCGGCGGGGTCGGCCCGCAGCATGGCGTCCTGCGCCTGCTCGAACGCGCGGCGGGTGCCGGTGCGGTCCTGGGCCGTGCCGTGGATGGCGCCCTGGCGGGCCAGACCGAGGGACGCGAACAGGGGGTCTCGGCGGGTGATGTGCAGGTTGCGGGCGACGTCGTTGGCGGCGAACGCGTCCGGCGGTCGGCCCATGTGGCGGTACATGGTGCCGGCGTGGCTCCAGATGCGGAACTTGATCGCCTGGTCGCCGGACATCTCAGCGAGGGCTTGCGCTTCGCGCATGTGTGCCTTGGCGATGTCGTAGCGCCGACCGTCGATGGCGGCCCACATCGCGGAGGAGCGGAAGGCGGCTGCTGAGGCGTAGAGGTTGAGCGCCTCGTCGGCGAGAGCGGCGGCCCGCTGCTCGATGCCGAGTTGCCCGCCGTGTCTTTGCGCAGTCGGTGGCTGGCCAAGCCTCCGTCAAAGGGAGCCTGCGCCGCTCGCGCCCAGAGGGAGGGCCGTGGCGGGTGGCAGTCAGCAGATGGCCCGGAGTATCACCGCTGCAACCGCGTCCTACGTGGCGAGCCGGTTGCAATGGGACACCCAGCGGGCCTCAGGGGGAGGCTGACCGCCGACCGTCGGGCGCTGATGTCACCGGTCGCACGTTTCGTCGCGCCGTAGGTCGACGATTGTGCAGCCATGCAGCGAGCGCACGAGCTGTCCAGCGAGCACCCACCGCGCGTCCGTCGTGCCGTACGCAACGACGTCCTTCATCTCCGTGCGCACCGGATAGCCGAACGCTGACGGAGCCCAGATGCGCCCGTGCACCCCGCACACCTCGCTGTCCTGGACGCGGACGGCGACGTAGTGCCCGGCCAGGTGCGGGCACATCACGGCTGCCGCATTGGCGCACGGTATGCAGATTGGAGGGTGCGTCGTCAGCAGGCGTTCCGGCCAGCCGGCCCAGCGGCCACGGTCGTCCTCGATCAGCCACAGCATGCCGCGGCTATCTCGGGCGGGCGCGCCCCCGCACACCTGGCACCTGAGGTACTGCATCGCCAAGCGCTGTCGCTCAGGATGTACCTCGCCGTACCGCGGATGCCCGGCGCCCTGGGCGACCGCACGGCCGTTCCACAGCACGCCGAACTGGTCCCGGTCCTCGGGGGCCTCGTCGGCGAAGCCGATGCCGCCGTGTTTCGAGTACACGATTCGCCGCAGGTGTTGCAGCTCGCCGCTCCACGCCGCGATGTACGGAACGACGGTGGGGCGTGTCAGAGCCTTCACGAGGGTCCTCCCGGAGGGCGGCCGACGTAGGCGAGGGCGAGGTGCAGCCTTCCCAGTTCGGTCGCTCGCTCTCGGTACTCGTCGACCTCGGCGACCGAGGCGCCCGACGACAGTTCGTCGATACCGATGGCGATGTGCGCGCAGCCCGCTTCGTCCAGGGCCCGTACCCACGGAGAGCGGCGCAGCTTGAGAGCGAACAGGCTCTGGGGGAACCAGAGCAGCGCGTGCGCGTCGTGCACGGTGAACCGCACGCCGATGTCGGGTGCCTCGGCGCCGGCCGGACCGGCGCCGAACGAGTGCACCACGCGGCGCATGGCGGCCTCGATGGCGGCGGGGGCGGAGTCGGTGAAGTCTCTCGGTGCCCCGTGCGTGAGCATCACGGAGGGGAGTGGACCACGGGCGTCGCGACGGTCGACCCAGGTACGGACGTCGAGCGACATGATCGTCGCGAGAGGGATGGCGTGATGGGCCAAGGTTCCGCTGGTCATCGCGTGCGCCCCTTTTCGGCTGACGCGAGCGCTACGGCGTAGCGCTCGTACAGCAGGTCGACGTCGGTGAGCGGCCCGCCCTCATGCGGCGACACGATCCACGAGTGCCCTCTACGCGTGCGCGGAGCGACGGTGGTCGGATGCGGCACGGTGATCACGGTGCCAGCGGTGAGCACTCCCGACTCGGGCAGGCCCCAGTGGTCGGCCGCTCCGACGGGCACCAGCACCTCGACGCCGTGGGGGGTGTGCAGCACCGGGCCGACGGGGGTGCCGGCGTGCCGCATGACGGTGATGGCGGCCCAACCGAGGGCGAGGTGCAGCCGGACGATGTCCCATGCCTTGCCGACGGGGGCTTCGGCAAGGTCGCCCTGGTCCCAGGCCGTGAGAGCGCTCGTCACGCTCGCCCCGGTCTGCCGGATCCAGTCCAGTGGGGTGAAGCCGTCGAAGCCGCCATCGGTGAAGACGCCGGCCTTGTCGAGCCAGCTCTGCGGGACACGGCGGGGTGGTGTTGCCTCGGTGGTCATCGCGTCGCCTTCCGGCCGTCGGCAACGACTACGCGTGGCAGCCCGAGCAGGAACACGACGCGGTCGGCGGTTGCGTGCTCGTCGCCGTGCTCCCCGATCTCGTATCCGTCCTCGGTCAAGTACCGGTCGGCATGTGCGGTGACGGTTTCTCCGAGTCCGGGGTGCAGGGGATTGACCACGCTCACGGCGTGCTGTCTCCGGTACGTCACATACAGCCCGCGTGCTGCGAGCTGTTCGGCCAGAATGGCGGCCGGGGTAATCGTCGCGTCCATGCTTCGATCCCACCGTGCGGCGTGCCGCCAGGGGATCTGACAACCTATGACACGGAGTTGATCAATGGCGTCGGCTGTGGCGATCACGGGTACGCGGCAGACCGCTCATCGCGACCTTGGCTGGTTCAGCGAGCTGTTCAGCGCCTACCTCGCCCCGTGGGCGACCGAGGACAGAGAGTTCTTTCTCGGCGGTGCGGTCGGCATCGACAGCCTCGCTCTGCTGTGGCTCGCCGGTAACTCGGCGTCGCGGATCACGGTCGTCGTACCGGGCACCTTGGCCCAGCAACCGGCCGAAGCCCGGCAGGCTGCCGAACGGTGCCGCGACCGGATCGAGTCGATCGTCGAACTCGGCGCCGACGAGCTGCGTACACCCGCCTACCACGCCCGCAACACCTACATGGTCGACCGCGCGCGGATGGTGATCGGGTTCCCCCGCGAAGGGCCCGAGAGCACCTCGGGTACGTGGCAGACGATCAACTACGCGTCCTCGCAGGGCAAACCGCGACTGATTGTGCCCGTGTGACCTACGGAGCGTGCATCATGAGGGCATGAGCGCGCACGGCAGGCTCGTCGGTGCTGCCACACTCAAACGCCTCCGCCACGCCCGCGGCTGGTCCCTGGCCGACACGGCGCGGGCCATCGTCGACCAGGCCGCCGCACTCGGGCAGCCGCTCGACGCGTGCGTCGGGAGTGTGCAGCGGTCCGTCGCACGGTGGGAGTCCAGCACGACGCCAATCCTGCCCGGTCGGCGATATCAACTGCTGCTCGCCCACCTGTACGCCCGTACCACCGATGGGCAGACTTCCCTCGGCGCCGGCTCGGACTTCCACGAACTCCTCGATGCTCTCGCCCACCTCGGCGAGAGCGAACCGCATCTCGACGAGCTGCGTGCGCTGCTCGTGCGGACTGCCACTGATGGTGGCGGTGGGCTTCTTGCGCTGCTCGGCCCGTCCACGCAACACGCCCTGTCGACGGCGCTCGCCGACCCCACCCGGCTCGACGAAGAAGTACTCGACGCCATACGGCTGGCTGTCTCCGACGTGAACGGACAAGTCGGCTCGGTCCCGTTCGTGCGGGTGCAGCTTCTGCTCGCGCCGGTTGTCGAGTCGTGCCGTCGCCTGCTCGACGCATTGGTTCCTGAGCCGTTGATTCCCGGCCTGCGAGCGGTGGCCGCTCAGGCGTACACACTCGCCGGGCGAGCGGCGTTCGAGACCCGCGACGACGAGGCGTCGCGGGCCCTGTACGCCGAGGCGACCGCTGCGGCCGGTGGCATCGGCTCGCCGTGGCGTCGGGCCGTCGTCAAGATGAGCCACGCTCTAGTCACCCTGTACTCGATGCCCGGCATCGATGCGGCGCAACGCCTCGTCGGTGACGCGGTGCGCGACGCGCGGGCCGGCGAGAGCGTGACCGTGCGGGCACGGGCCCACGCCCTGCAAGCCGAGATCGCGGCACGCGCCGGTGCCGAGCGGCACGCGAAGGCCGCCCTCGCCCTCGCCTGGTACGACATGGACAGCGACCGCGACGGCGACCCGGCGCCTACCTCCTTCTCACCCGCTTACCTGCGCGGATTCGACGGCGTCACATCGCTGTACGTCGGCGATCCAGCGAAGGCGCACGACTACTTCGCCCGGTCGGCCGAGGCGCTGCAAGCGCCCCGCGAGCGCGTGCAACGGGCGATCGTGGCGACGGACCAGGCCCTCGCCCGCATTCGCCTCGACGAGCCCGAGTCGGCCGCCGAGCTGCTGCACGAGTGCGTCGACGCGGCCTCGGTGACCGGCGGTCGTGTCGCCACGATCAGGCTGCGCCGCGCCCGCAGCGATCTACGGCCGTGGCGGCGCGAGTCCTGGTTCGCGGACCTCGACGACCACCTGATCGACTCACTCGGGGCGTAGCCGGCGCCAGCGCTGGTCAGGCGTGAGCGATGATCCGGTCTGTGGCTTCCTGGACACGATCTACCGCTCGAAGGGTGGCCGTAAGAACAGCGTCGAGCGCGGCCGGCTTTTCGTCGGAGTTCACAGCGCGGGTGATCTGGTTGAGGTTGTTGCCGATGTGGCCGAGGTGTCTCCGGGCTGCGAAGAACTCACTGATCAGGCTGCGGTCGTCGGCGATCGCGCCGGCGGCTCGGTCCAGGTCACGGGAGGCGGCAAGGGCCGAGCGAGCGAGGAAGCCGGCGACAGTGAGGCCGACTGCTTCGGCACCAGCGGTGATGCGGGCGAGTTCCTCGTCGCTCAGACGGGTGCTGCGTACGTGCGGTCGTTGGCGGCGTCGGTACGGGCGTCGTCGTGTGTTGGGTCGTGCTCGGCCAGTGGGGCTCGGCGCGTGGACCTCGGCGCCTGGTGCGCTCCCCTGAGTCCGCGATCCGCCCTCGGTCGCGGCCTCCTCGTCCGGCGTCCCCCGGCGCCGGACGAGACCCGGCTCCGGCGGAGTCGGGACCCCTTTGGAGACTCCGCCCGAGGCGGAGTCTCCAAAGGGATAACTTGCTGGTCGGTTGGTGCGGCTGGTGTCGATGCGGTTGTCGGGCACGGCGGTGTCTCCGATCGCGTACGGCGGTTGTCTGTGGCGTGTCCGTCGCATCCGTCGCGTGGCTGGTCATGCCAGGTACGGACGTGGGTGCAGGTACGGAGAGGTCCGTCCCGGCGGGGGCGTCCGTCCCCGCGCTGACCTGCGCGGGGACGGACGCGACGGAGCTGGACGGATGGCGGGCCGGGTGGGTCAGCGGGAGCGCGCCGGTCCGGCGGGGCCGCTCGGCGGCCCGATGGGCAGGCTCCTCGGGGGAGGGGTGGAGGCCGTCCTCTGTTGCTGCTGATGGCCGGGTCGGGGCTGGGTGGGTTCCGGGCAGTAGCGGGCCCAGGCGTCGAGGAAGCTGTTGCGTGCGTACGCCTTGGCCTGGCGGCCTTTGGCGAAGCGGTGGTTGGAGGAACCGATGCCGAAGTCACGCAGCAGGTTGCCGAGGTGGTAGGCGTTGAGGCCGTTGGTGCCGTACTCGGCCCAGGGACCTTCGGCGTCCTGGACGAGCGCGGCCAGCATGTCCTGAGTGCGGAGGACATCGGTGCCTTGAGAGTCGAAGACGCGGCGGATGTCCCGTAGCAGCCGCGTTCGCAGGGTGGTCTGTCCGTCCTGGACGACTTCGCTACGGGTCATGGCGAGGCAGGCTGTCCGGGCCCGGTCCGGCCAGTCGCCGCCGGCCAGGTCAGCAACGGTCACCAAGGGCTCCCACGTGTCCGCGGCCCGGTCCTCGACCGGCATCTGTGGCACCAGCGCGGCTGCGGTCTCCCGCAGTGAGGCCAGCCAGGCACCCAGCCGGTCGCGTACGGCGTTGAGTTCGGGCACCGAGTCACGTGAGCGGAACGCGGCGATCCGCTCACTGGGCTTGCGCTTCTGCATGCGCAGCACGACGGCGCGGTCCATGATCGTGTCGGGCAGGTCGCCGATACCGGCCAAGGCGGCCATGGCGAAGGTGGGGAACGAGGTCACCTGCCGCTCCGGTCCGGAGATTCGCCAGGCGGGACGGTTGCGCTGGTGACCGGCGTTCAGCAGGCCACGCAGATCCTCTTTGTCGCCTGCCTTGGGGCCGAAGATGGTGTCGGCCTCGTCCACCAGCAGCGTCGGTGGGTTCTTCCCGATGACACGGAAGACCACGGCCGGCGACGTGTTCACCGTCATCATCGGCTTGTGCACCGTCTCGTGGAGGACGTCCAGCAGACGGGACTTGCCGCACCCCTTCGTCGGGCCCACCACCGCGAGACGCGGCGCGTGCTGAAGGACGGACTGGATGTGCGTGGCCGCGACCCACAAGGTCACGGCAGTCAGGGCTTCCTCGCTGGGCAGCACAACGTACCGGCCGATGGCCGCACGCAACTCGTCCAGGACTGCGGTCCCGTCCTCCACTCTCTGGGGACCGGCCCCTTCACGGTCCCCGGTTCCCGAGCCGTCGGCGGGGACCGCGGGCTCCGATTCGGTCCCCTCGGTCCCGGAGCCGGTTCCCTCGGTCCCCGATCCCGGTCCTGCGGTCCCCGGCGCGGCGACGGTCCCCGCAGGGATCCCTTGGGGACCGTCGTTGGCGTCCCCACTCACCGGGCCGTCTACCAGCGGCTTTCCGCTGACAGACGTTCGCCGGTCCCCGGACTGCTGGGGCCGGGGGCGGTCCCCGGTGGCTGGGGACCGGGGACCGTGTCCCGTTCCCGCGCCATCGGTGCGACGGTCCCCGTCGTGATCCGCAGTTGGCTCCCGGCCGGTTCTCACCTCCGGGGCTGGCTTCTCGGCCTCAGATGTACGGGACGGTGGTGTTCCCTGACCTGGTACGGCGACCGGGGGCCAGGCGATTAGGGGACCGGTGCTCGCGGTACGAGGCGAAGATTCCTCCATAGGCACTCCTCCCTCGGTGGAGCGGAACGGGTTTCCCGATCCACCGAGTCGTTGTTCACGGATGGGCGATCGAAGATCGAGGGGGCTGCTCTTGGTGTCGACGTGCAGAGGGCCCCTCTGACGCAGCGCGGTCAGGCCGTCAGGTCGTACGGCGACTGCTGGTCGAGCCAGGCGTCCACCTCGGACCAGCGGTAGCGCAGATGCCGGCCGACCTTCAGCGGCTTCGGACCGGTGCCGCGGTACTTCCACTGGTACAGCGTCTTCACCGGCACTCCGAGGTACGCAGCCACATCGGCGGGAGACGCGAGCGTGCCGCGTTCATGGGTAGAGGATCGATCCAGATGGGCGGGCAAAAAGACTCCAATTCGGGCAGGTCCGCAATATGGAAACGGTGCGGTCACCGCAGGATTTTCATGCGGCTGGCAGGGCCCAATAACCTTAGGGTCGAATCGCCGGTCGACCAAAAAGTTCGGGGGAGGGGTCGGTTACCGACCCCTCTTATGCTGTCGCTGTGACCGTCTCCAGCCCTTGGCAGAGCTGCAGTCGGGGTGGGGTGTGAGTGTCGTCGCAGCTCGCGCTGGCCAGGAAGGCGAGGGAACATAGCACGGAAATCGAGGTGCGCGGAAATGGTCCGGAAGTTAACTCATCCGAGAACCATCGCTGCGACTTCTGTCGGTTTTACGAGTCAACTATTGCCAAGCCTGCTCGATCCAAGTTAAAGCTATATGCCATGGCTACTGATCGCTTGGAGAAGGAACAATCGGAAAGTCGCCCGCCCCTCGTCGCGGAGGAACGGGGCTGATGGCGCGAGTCTGGATCGAGGACCGCGCCGGGCACACGGCGTACGCGGATGCCGTGGCGGCGGCCAGGAAGGCGGGCCGCTTGCCGCCCGGCCGCTACCGCGTGCGCTGGTACGGCCCCGACGGCAAGCCGAAGATGAAGACCGTGGCCCGCAAGTCCGACGCCGAGGCCGAGCGGACCAGGCTGGAGTCCCGGCTCACCGACGGCTCTTACCGGGATCCGGCCGCAGGACGCGTGAAGTTCGCGGAGGTCGCGGACTCCTGGCTCGCCGCGCAGATTCACCTCAAGCGCTCGACGCGCAGCCGCTACCGAGGAGTTCTCGACGTACACGTGATCCCGCGATGGGGAACGACCTCCCTCGACCAGATCCACTTCGAAGACGTCGTCGAGTGGTTGGCCGCCATGTTGTCCGGCGAGGCGACGGGCGGCAGGAAGCTCAGCCCCCTCTCCGTCAGGAAGGCGTACGTCGTCCTCAACCGGGTGCTCGGCTACGCGGTTCGCTCCCGGCGTCTGGCCGTCAACCCTGCCGTCGGAGTGCCCTTGCCGAAGGCGGCCCCCACTGACCACGTCTACCTCGACGACCTACAGGTGGACGCACTCGCCGAAGCGGCGGGCGCCTATCGCGTACTCATCCTGCTGCTGGCCTACACGGGACTGCGCTGGGGCGAGGCGTCCGCGCTCAAGGTCGGGCGCGTCGACCTCGACTCGTGCCGCGCCCACATCGTCGAGGGATACGTCGAGGACAACGGCAAGCTCTACATCGACACCCCCAAGAACCACGAGCGCCGGTCGGTTCCCATCCCGCGCTTCCTCGCCGCAGAGCTGAGGCGCTACGTCGAGGGCCGGGGCGAAGACGAGCTTCTCTTCACCGCCCCGCAGGGTGGACCGCTGCGAGCCCGCAACTTCCGCCAGCGGTTCTTCGCGCCGGCGGTCACCAAGGCAGGGCTCGGCCACCTCAAGGTCACCCCGCACAAGCTGCGCCACACGGCGGCCTCGCTCGCCATCGCCAGCGGCGCGGACGTCAACGTCGTACAGACGATGCTGGGCCACAAGTCCGCGACCCTGACCCTGGACACGTACGGGCACCTCTTCCCGGACCGCCTGGACGAGGTCTCCAAGAAGATGCACAAGCGCCGTTCCAAGCAACTGGCCAAGGCGAAGGCCAAGCTGGAGCAAGCGGAGCGGAAGGCGCGTAAGGCCGCTGAGGCGGTGGCAGCCCTGGAGGAAGGCGTCGCGTGATGTGTGCTTGATTCGTGCCGGAAGCCGATTGTGACCGAGGGGCCGTTGCGCTGCGCTGCTGCGGCGGGGCGGCCCTTCGGCCGTCGCTCGGATCAGATCGGGCGCGGCCCGCGGTTCTCGTCCCGTGTCCGATCCATCGCGGCGGCTGCCGCCTGCCCTGCCAAGCGCTCGATCTCCTCGGGTGCTTCCCGCTCGTCGAGTACGAAGAGCCGGCCATTGACGAGGTGGGTGGTGGTCTTCCAGCCGAGACGTGCTCCCGCCTCGCGCGCGGCCCGGCGGACGGCCGCGAGGTTGCCCATCTTCGTGAGGTCGTCGCCGCTCAGGATGAGCTGCCCGTAGTAGCCCTCGTACTGCGGGTTCAGGCTGCCCCGCATCAGTGACTCAAGACGGTCGACCAGCTTCTCGTGCCGGCGTCGGGCCAGCTCGTCTTTCGCGGGCATGTCGGGCGGCTCCCCACCGCTTCCCACAGCCGCATGTGTGCCATATGTGTGCTGCGACTGCGGAGGCCCTCCCGCCCGTCGGACGGAAGGGCCTCTGACCAGGTTTTTCCTGGTGCCCCCGGCAGGATTCGAACCTGCGACACCCGCTTTAGGAGAGCGGTGCTCTATCCCCTGAGCTACGAAGGCAAGGCCACGAAGGCCGGTCGGTGGTGTTGGCTCGGGCCAGTGGACCACCGCCGACAGTGTAGCGGGTGGGGGACGCCGCTCATGTGGTGTGCAGGTCAGGTCGCCGGCTGTCGGGCGGTAGGCGGGGCGGGTCGGGTCACGTCGGTGGGATTCGGCGGAAGCGGCCCGCTGCCGACAGGTCCGCTTCGAGGGACGTCGCCGTGGCCCGTAGGGGCGGGAGGAACTCCGTCAGGAACCACTCCGGGGTGCGGTCGGCCGCGTGCATCGAGACGTCGATCGCCGCCACCGTGCGGCCGGTGCGGTCGCGGACCGGGACGGCGAGGGAGCGGAGGCCCGCCTCCAGTTCGCCGTCGGTGAGGGCGTAGCCCTGGAGACGGGTTTCGGGTGAGGGGCGCAGGACGCGGCCCAGGGACGTCGCCGCGGCCGGCAGCCGCGTGCCGAGTGTGACGCGTGCGCTCATCACGCGGCCCGTCGTCGCCCGCCCCGTGTACTGGATCTCCGCGCCCGAGGCGGACAGGACCGCGAGGGAGACCGTCTCGTGGACCTGGGCGGCCAGCGCCTCAAGGTGGGGCTGGGCGATCTGGGGGAGGGACAGGCCGGAGAGGGGCGGGAAGCCCAGGGAGAGGACCTGGGGGGTGAGGGCGAAGGTGCGGTGGTCGGGGGAGGGTGTGATCAGGCCCGCGTACTCGTGGGTCAGCAGGGCGCGGCGGGCCGTCGCCCTGGCCAGGCCCGTCGCCTTCGCCACGTCGGTCAGGGTCAGCGCGGACCTGCCCTCGCCGAACGCCGTCAGGACGGTCAGGCCGCGGGCCAGTGACTCCACGAAGCCGCGGCCCAGTTCCTGTTTGGACGCGCCGGTCCAGGTCGCGAGACCGGTGGGCGCGGCCACCGGCTCCCCCGCCGGCGCCGCGCGCAGGTCGGCCTCCATCGACGCCACCGTCTCCAGCAGCGCCGGGAGCAGGGTGTCGCGCAGACCGGCGGCCGTGTGCCGGCTGGTGTGGCTGACCACGTTGGCCACACAGGCCGGACGGCCGGTACGGGGGTCCCGTACCGGTGCCGAGACCGCCACCAGGCCCGGTTCGATCAGCTGGTCGTCGAGGGCGAAGCCGTCGGCCGCCGCTCGGGCCGTACGGCGGGTGAAGTCCTCGTCCGGGGTGGTGCGGTGGCGCGGTGGGACCGCCGGGAACCGCTCGTCCCGGGGGTCCGACGCGCGGCGGGCGCGCCAGCGGTGCCAGTCGGCGTCCGTCCACCGCGTCGCGAACAGCGGGCCGGGCGCGGTGCGTTCGGCGGGCAGCAGGTCGCCGATGCGGAAGCTGAGGGACATCGCGCGGCGCCGGGTGGCCTGGTGGATGAAGCGGATGCCGTCGCCGTCGGCGACCGCCAGGGAAACCGATTCGTCCAGGGCGTCGGCGAGGGCGTCGGCCCGCCCGGACAGCAGGTCGGGCAGGCGCAGGGCCGCGAGGTAGGCGTTGCCCAGTTCGGACAGGCGGGGGGCCAGCGTCACGTCTCGGCCGTCCGGGCGGACGTACCCCATGCGGGCCAGGGTGGTGGTGACGCGGTCGACCGTGGAGCGGGCGAGTCCGGTGGCCCTCTCCAGTCCGCTGAGGCTGAGAACGCCGTCCGCCTCGGTGAGTTCGCGCAGTACGGCGATCCCGCGCAGCAGCGGCGTGACCGCCTCGGCCGGTGGGCCCGCCTCGGCCGGTGGGTCCGTTTCAGGCGCGGGTACGGCTGCGGCGGCGCGTACGTCGTGCGTGGTCTCGGCGGGCATCGGGTCTCCGGTACGGCGGTTCGGGCTGCGCCCACCGTACGTAATCCCGCGGGAGGGCGGGGAAGGACGGGCAGCCGTACCGGCTCAGCGCCGCGTCACCCGCACCACGTGGTCCCCCTTCAGATCCGCTCCCGCCACCGCGATCGTCACCCCGTGGCGCGGGTCCTCGAACTTCTCGCCCGGGGCGAACGTCGCGTCGGACAGCTCCGCGTGGACGTTCGGGCTCCGTGTGCAGCCGCCGCTGTCCCGGCGCGAGTCGTAGACCTTGACCGGGCCCATGCCGGTGTCCACGTCCGCGTCGACCTTGTAGACGAGGACTCCCGGCCGGCACACCGTCTCGTCGTTGCCCTCGCGGGTGCGTAGCTCCACGGCGTAGCCGGAGCGCGCGTCGAGGGGGACGAAGACCAGCTTGGGGCCGCCGGGGCGGGCCAGCGGCGTCAGGTCGTACTCCTCGGTGCCCGGCGCCGACGCGCAGTGCACCTGGTCGGCGTCGAGCCACCCCAGCTTCCACTTGTGCCAGCCGACGAGGTCGTTGTTGGCACCCCAGTCCTCGCTCATGATGTCCCAGTGGCCGACCGCGCCGCCGCCCTCCTGCGTGTAGAGGTCGGGCAGCCCGAAGACGTGGCCGTTCTCGTGGGGGAGTACGCGGTAGCCCGTCGTGTCGTAGGAGCCGGAGCCGTCGTCCTGGCGGGAGTAGACGAAGGACGCGTTGGCCACGGGGACGCCGTCGGCCACCGGGGCCTCGTGGTTGCCGGCGAAGGTCACGGACAGGACGGTGTCCAGGGCGGACGGGCCCGCGTTGGGGGTGACCAGGATGTTCAGTAGGTCGTAGGCGCCGAAGTCCACGTCCGGGTCGGCCGTCTCCACGATGTCCTCGACCAGGTCGCGGTAGGCCGGCTCGAAGGGGGCGCCGCGCTCTATGCCGTACTCGGCGAACGGCTTCGGCATCCGCAGCCAGTCGCGGACCGGGGCCTCGGGGCGGTAGTCGAGACGGCCGTAGGAACTGGTGGCGAACCACTGCCGGGTCTGCGGGAAGAACTCCCCGTAGCGGTCGAGGGCCTTGCCCTCCCCGGGTGCGTCGGAGAAGTCGACCATGAGGTTGAGGGCGCGGACGGTGCCGGTGGAACGGGAGTAGCCGTGCGAGGTCGGTACGCCCTCCGACATCTGGATCTCGGTGCCGCCGGTGATCATGCAGGGGCCGTGCGCGGAGGAACGGGAGAGGGTGGCGGGTGCCGCGCCCGCCGTGGTCGCCCCCGGCGGGAGGTGGCCGGTGCCCGCCGAGGTGCTGACCGCCAGGGTCAGCGTGGTGACGGACACGAGGGCTGCCACGCGGCGGGGGCGTATCCGTCGGCGCTGCGGCTGCATCCAGTCCTCCCGGGCCACGGCAGCCGCCGGTCACCGACTGCATCCTTTCGATCACCCTGGGGCGGAGGAGGCGGGCGCGCTCGTTGGAGCGGACCGATCGTGGGTTTCCGGTGGGTAGCGATAGCGATAGCGAGGCAGGGGTGGCCAAGTCGTGTGACTCAGGTCACGTGAAAAGAATGAAGGTCGGGAAATAACCGGGGATCGTTTCCCCGTTTAGACCTGTGTCCGAGCGAAACGGGGACTTCTTCCCCGGATCGCGACACCACAGTCCACCAGGAGTACGCCGTGCAGACCGCGACCCCCGTGCGCCGCAAGGTGACCCGGCCCCGCGCCGACGCCCAGCGCAACCGGGAGCGCATCCTCGCCGCCGCCCAGGAGATGTTCGTCGAGCACGGCCCCGAGGTGCCGCTCGACGAGGTCGCCCGCCGGGCCGGCGTCGGCAACGCCACGGTGTACCGCAACTTCCCGGACCGGGACGCCCTCGTCCGCGAGGTCGTCTGCTCGGTCATGGACCGGATGGCACGGGCCGCCGAGGTCGCGCTCGCCCAGCGCGGCGACGCCTTCGAAGCGCTGGAGCGCTTCGTGCACGCCGCCGCCGACGAGCGGATCAGCGCCCTGTGTCCGATGGTCTCCGCCACCTTCGACCAGCACCACCCCGACCTGGAAGCCGCACGGAACCGGGTCGAGGGGCTCGTCGGCGAGATCATGGGCCGCGCCATGGCCACAGGTCAGCTACGGGGCGATGTGGGCGTCGGTGACCTGATGGTCGCCGTGGCCCAGCTCAGCAGGCCGCCCGCCGGTACGAAGTGCCTGCGCGGCGACCGTTTCACCCACCGTCATCTCCAGCTGTTCCTGGACGGACTGCGGGCTCCGGCCCGCACCACCCTGCCGGGCACGGCCATCACCGTGGAGGACCTGCGCAGGCCCTGCGAACAGTCATAGTCATAGTCATAGTCACGTACGCCTCAGGCTTCTCACCGACAGCACCTTCCGGGCTGTAGGCCGACCTTCCGTCGGCGCGCCGGCCTTGCCGTGCCGTTACCCCGTCGTTTGTCGTTCCGGCATTCCGTCTTCCGTCTTTCTGTCAGCACGTCCCGACCTTCCGAAGTGGGTACCCCCATGTCCGAAGCAGCCGTCAAGGCAGCTCCCGGCGTCCCCGACGCCGGCCGCTGGAAAGCGCTCGTCTTCATCGCGCTCGCCCAGCTGATGGTCGTCCTCGACTCGACCATCGTGAACATCGCCCTGCCCTCCGCCCAGCAGGACCTCGGCATCTCCGACGGCAACCGCCAGTGGGTCGTCACGGCCTACGCGCTCGCCTTTGGTGGTCTGCTGCTCTTCGGCGGCCGCATAGCCGACCTGTGGGGCCGCAAGCGCGCCTTCGTCGTCGGTCTGATCGGCTTCGCGCTGGCCTCCGCGCTCGGCGGCGCGGCCACCAACGAGGCGATGATGTTCGGCGCCCGCGCCCTCCAGGGTGCGTTCGGCGCGCTGCTCGCGCCCGCCGCGCTCTCCCTGCTCGCCGTGATGTTCACGGACGCCAAGGAGCGCGCCAAGGCGTTCGGCATCTACGGCGCGATCGCCGGTGGCGGTGCCGCCGTCGGTCTGATCCTCGGCGGTTTCCTCACCGAGTACCTGGACTGGCGCTGGACGTTCTTCGTCAACATCCCGTTCGCCGTGATCGCCGCCGTCGGTGCCTGGCTCGTCATCCACGAGCCGACCGGCAGCCGCAACCGCGCGACGCTCGACATCCCCGGTGTCATCCTGTCCACCCTGGGCCTGGTCGCGCTGGTCTACGGCTTCACCCGCGCCGAGTCCGAGGGCTGGAGCGACGCCACGACCGTCGGCCTGTTCGTCGCGGCGGCGGTGCTCCTGGTCACCTTCGTGTTCGTCGAGTCCCGCGTGAAGGCCCCGCTGCTGCCGCTGCGCGTGGTCGCCGACCGCAACCGCGGCGGTGTCTACCTCTCGCTCGGCCTCGCCATCATCGGCATGTTCGGCCTGTTCCTCTTCCTGACCTACTACCTCCAGGTCGTGAAGGGCTACTCGCCGGTCAAGACCGGCTTCGCCTTCCTGCCGATGGTCGCGGGCATGATCACGGGCTCCACCCAGATCGGCGCCCGCCTGCTCACCCGCGTCCCGCCGCGGTTCCTGATGGGCCCCGGCTTCCTGGTCGGCGCGGTCGGCATGCTGCTGCTGACCCAGCTGGAGATCGACACGTCCTACGCCGCCGTGCTGCTGCCCGGCATGCTGCTCCTGGGCCTCGGCATGGGTACGGCGTTCATGCCCGCCATGTCCCTGGCCACCCAGGGCGTGCGGCCGCAGGACGCCGGTGTCGCCTCCGCGATGGTCAACACCTCCCAGCAGGTGGGCGGAGCCATCGGTACGGCGCTGCTGAACACGATCGCCGCCTCGGCCACCACGTCCTACATCGCCGACCACATCGGCGGCGCGGCGAGCCGCTCCCAGCAGCAGCTGGTGCAGCTCCAGGGCCAGGTGCAGGGGTACACCAGCGCGATCTGGTTCGCCGTCGGCATCCTGGCGGCGGCGGGCGTCATCGCCCTGACCCTCGTCAACGCCGGCCGTCCGGGCGCCACCGCCGTCACCGGCTCCGGCGCCGCTGAGGGCGCCGAGGACGAGCTGCCGGTGCCGGTCATCGCCCACTGACGGCTGCCGGTGCCGGTCATCGCCCACTGACGACCGGCTGACCGACCGGCCCGCCGGCCCGCGGGCCGGCCGACCGGCCGTACCCCTTCGGTACCGGTACCAGCCGTACGCCCAGGGGGAGGGGACGCCCCCGCGTACGGTCCCCGGATCCGCCCCGGCCGCGCGCTCAGCGCAGCCAGGGCAGGTCCGCGCCCGCTCCGGCGGGCTGGAGTCCCTCGGCGACGATCCGCATGATCTCGCCGAGGGACTCCTGCTGTTCGGGGGTGAGCCGGGCGAACACGGCCTGGCGGACGGCGGCCACATGGCCGGGCGCGGTCTCCCGCAGCACCGCGTACCCCTCGTCCGTGAGGACCGCGAACTGGCCCCGCTTGTCGGAGGGACAGTCCTCGCGCCGCACCCAGCCGTTCTTCTCCAGCCGCGCGATCGCGTGCGACAGCCGGGAGCGGGTGATCTTGGCGTACCGCGCCAGCTCCGTCATCCGCAGCCGTCGCCGGGGCGAGTCGCCCAGCTTGACCAGCAGGCCGTAGTACACGTGCGGCATCCCCGCGTCCCGCTGGAGCTGGCGGTCGAGATGGTCTTCCAGAAGCGTCGCCGCCTCGATGTAGGAGCGCCAGACGTGCTGCTCGCGGTCGCTGAGCCAGCGCGGCTCGTCGCCCGGTGCGGGAAGTGCGGGGGTGGGTGCCGTGGTCATACGTCCACTGTACGAGTCTCCTTCTTGAAGCTTAAACAACTGGGGCGTACGCTTCTGTTCAACACAGCTTGATACTTCAAGTACCCAGTGATTCAGGAGATCCAGGTAAGGAGCCGCGTCATGTCCGCCGTCACCCAGGGCCACGGAGTCATGGACCGCGCCTCCACGGGGCGCATGCCCGCCCTCTACCTCAGCCATGGCGCCCCGCCGCTCGCGGACGACCCCGTCTGGCCCGGCGAGCTGGCCGCCTGGTCCGCCGGACTGCCGCGCCCGACGGCGATCCTCGTCGTCTCCGCCCACTGGGAGGAGGCGCCGCTCGCCCTCGGCGCCGTGCAGACCGTCCCGCTCGTCTACGACTTCTGGGGCTTCCCCGAGCACTACTACCGCGTGCGCTACGGCGCCCCCGGCGCACCCACGCTCGCCGAATCCGTCCGCAAGCTGCTGCGCGCCCCCGGCACGCCGGTGCAGGACGTCCCGGACCGCGGCCTCGACCACGGCGCGTACGTGCCGCTCGTGGAGATGTACCCGGACGCCGACATCCCCGTCCTCCAGGTCTCCATGCCGACCCTCGACCCGGTCCGGCTGATGGAGATCGGGCGGCGGCTCGCGCCCCTGCGGGACGAGGGCGTGCTGATCGTCGGCTCCGGCTTCTTCACCCACAACCTGGCCGCGCTGCGGCAGGGCGGCACCCCGGCCTGGTCCGCGGAGTTCGACGACTGGGGGCGGCGCACCCTGGACGCCGGAGACGTGGACGCGCTGCTCGACTTCGGGCACAAGTCCCCGGCGGGCCGGCTCGCCCACCCGCGCACCGAGCACTTCGCCCCGCTCTTCGTGACGCTGGGCGCGGCGGACGCCGCCGGTGAGCTGGACACCCAGCGGTCGGTGATCGACGGGTTCTGGATGGGGCTGGCGAAGCGGTCGGTGCAGTTCGGGTGAGCCCCCGTACGGGCTACAGCTCCTTCTCGTACCAGGCCACGTCCCAGTAGCGGCCGAACTTGCGGCCCACCTCGCGGTACGTGCCCAGGTGCCGGAAGCCGAAGCGCTCGTGCAGCCGGGCCGACGCCTCGTTGGGCTGGGCGATCCCCGCGTACGCGCGGTGCACGTCCTCGTCGGCCAGCGCCCCGAAGAGCGCCTCGTACAGCAGGGTGCCGATGCCGCGCCCGCCCGCGCCCGGCGCCACGTACACAGTGACCTCCACGGAGGTGTCGTAGGCGGGCTTGGGCCGCAGCGGGCTGGACGTGGCGTACCCGAGAATCCGCTGTGAGCCCGCGCACGGGTTCCCGTCCGTGGCAACCATGAGGCGGTGCGGTCCGTCTAGAGGGTGAGAGAGCAGCCACGGACGGCGCTCTTCGGGGGAGAAGATCCGGGTGTCGAACGTGATGGGCGTCTCACTCACATAGTGGTTGTAGAGGTCGGTGAGGGCCTTGAGATCCCCCTCGACCCCCGGCCTGACCTGGACCTCCGCAGCCTCGGACAGCATCACGCCCCCTCATGTGGCGGCACAGGGTACTGCATGATCAGAAAAATGGAGTGACGCGTTGGGAATTCTGTCCGGATTCCAGTCGTTGTTTCCATCAGATGCAGGGCACCCGTAGGAGTCCACGGAGTCCGGAGCAAGCCGGGACGAAGAGGAGACGGTGTCCAAGGATCTTGAGTACGACCCGCTGACCCACCATCGCAAGGGAGCACGCATGGCAACCCGTGCCGTCGCCCGTCGTAAGTCCGCCACCGGGACGAGCGACGCGGCAACCAGCGTCCGCGCCAACGGCGGCGAGCTCGCCGACCGCGATCTGGTCGGCATGTACCTCGACGAGATCGCGCGTACACCGCTGCTCGACGCCGCCAAGGAGGTCGAGCTGTCCCAGACCATCGAGGCAGGTGTGTTCGCGCGCCAGGTCCTCGAAGGATATGAGGACACCGAGGCGGATGCCAGTCGTGAGGAGTTGCAGGCACTCGTCGACGCGAGCGAGCGGGCGAAGGACGTCTTCATCCGTTCCAACCTGCGCCTCGTCGTCGCCGTCGCCCGCCGCTACCCGCGCAGCGGCCTGCCGCTCCTGGACCTGATCCAGGAGGGGAACGCCGGTCTGGTGCGCGCGGTCGAGAAGTTCGACTACCGCAAGGGCTTCAAGTTCTCGACGTACGCCACCTGGTGGATCCGTCAGGCCATCACCCGCTCCATCGCCGACCAGTCGCGCACGATCCGGCTCCCCGTCCACCTGGTGGAGGAGCTGGGCCGCATCCGCCGGGTGCAGCGCGAGTTCAACCGCGAGCACGGCCGTGAGCCGGAGCACGCCGAGATCGCCGCCGAGCTGGGTTCGACGCCGGAGCGCGTCACCGACGTGCTCGACTGGGCCCGCGACCCGGTCTCGCTGAACATGCCGGTGGACGACGAGGGCGAGACGCAATTCGGTGACCTGCTGGAGGACTCCTCCGCGGTGTCGCCCGAGCAGTCGGTGCTGACCCTGCTGCGCAGCGAGGAGCTGGACGACCTGATCGGCCGCCTCGACCCGCGCACGGCCTCCATCATCAAGATGCGGTACGGCATCGAGGACGGCCGGGAGCGTACGCTGACCGAGGTCGGCAAGGAGCACGGACTGACCCGCGAGCGCATCCGGCAGATCGAGAAGCACGCGCTTCTCGAACTGAAGAAGCTGGCCCGCGACACCGGCTTCGAGGCCGCCGCGTAAGGCGCGGTTCAGCAAGGCGCAGTTCAGTAAGGCGCGGTTCAGTAAGGCGCAGTCCGGACCGGCGGTCGCGGGCTCCCGGGCCGGTCGCCGCCGGCGGGCGGTGCCCGGCGTACGCCGGGTGGTGCGGGACCGCGCGAAGATGACTGTGCAACGCTGCTTCAAACGACGAGGTCCTGGGAACAAGCATTCAGGGCCCACCCGTTCGGGCCCGGGGCCGCATTCCCCCGGCCCCCGAGACCACGTCCCGTCGCACTCCCCCCGGCGCCGGGACGTCCCCAGCCGGGCTCGGCCGCTCTCCCCCCGAGCGCCCGAGCCCGGCTCTTTCGTGCCCGCGCCCGCCCGTGCGCTTCCGCGTTCTCGTGCTGGAGGGCGGTACACCCCGGACCTGAACCCCGGGGTGGCCCGCCAGATGGCAGATTGTGCCACAGGGGCATACATTGCCGAAGGTGAGCAGCACGACCCCCGAGCGCCAGTCGCTCACCGAACGACGCAAGAGCGAGACGCGGACGGAGATCGCGCGGGCCGCCGCCCGGCTCTTCGTACGGCAGGGACTGCGCGCCACCCGCGCCGAGGACATCGCCCAGGCCGCCGGGATCGCCCCGCGCACCTTCTACCGCTACTTCGCTACCAAGGAGGAGGCCGTCGCGCCGCTCTACGCGGCGGGCGCCCAGCGCTGGGCGGAGGCGGTCCGCGACGCCCCCGCCGGGCTCTCCCCGCACGAGGCACTGGAACACGCGGTCAGGCTCACCCTGACGCCCGGCGCCGGAGTGTCGGCGGCCTCCTGGGAGTTCGTCCGCACCCTGATCCGGCTGGCCGAGTCCAGCCCGGCCCTGCGCAAGGTGTGGGCGGAGGTCTACCACACCTCGGAACGCGCCCTCGCGGAGGTGCTGGCCGACCGCCTGGCAGCCGGCGACGACAACGTTGCCAGACGGCTGGCCGCGTCCCCGCGGCTGCGTTTCGTCGCCGCGGCGGCGGGTGCGACCGTACGGATCGCCCTGGAGCACTGGGCCGGTGAGGACGACGGCGACCGGCCCGGTCACACCGGCCGGAGCGCCCTCGACACCGCCCTGGGCAACCTGGAGACGCTGCGGCACCTCCCGTGGGACACGCTGACGGACGCGGTGACGGACGCGGTGACGGACGCGCGCACGGAACCGCCGGAGTGACCGGACGGTCCTCGGGATCGCCGACGGGCCGAGTACGGAGTCACCGGGCTCGGGCAGGACGGTGCGGGGGATCGTCGCCCGCCGCCCGCACCATCCGCGCCCCCATCTCCCGTACGCACGCCACCAGTTCCGCCGGCTCCCGCACCCGGAAGTCGACGCCCAGCAGCACCAGCCGTACGGCCAGCCACTCCACCGGGTCCGAGAGGGTGCCGCGCACCTCGCACGCGGCGCCGTCGTCCACCGGCTCCGGGCTCCCCAGCCACCCCGGCAGCAGCGGCGCGACGGTGTCCACCGGGGCAGCGAACCGGACCGACACCTCGTAGGAGTCGCTGTGCCGCCGCATGGAACGGCGCAGGTACTCCGCCGCATCCCCGGTCGGCAGCTCGCGGGGCGTGAACCGCGCCCCGGTCGCGAACGGTTCGCTCACCCGGTCGACCCGGAAGGTCCGCCAGTCTTCACGGTCCAGGTCGTAGGCGACGAGGTACCAGCGCCGGCCGGTCGACACCAGGCGGTACGGCTCCGTCAGGCGCCGCGAGTCCGTGCCGTCGGCGGCGCGGTAGGCGAACCGCAGCCGCTCCCGGCCGGCCACCGCCGAGGCCATCACGGTGAGCGTCTCGGGTGCGATGCTCGGCCCGTCCCCGCTGGTCAGCGGCATGGTGGCGGCCTGGAGGGTGGCGACGCGCCGGCGTAGCCGGGACGGCAGCACCTGCTCCAGTTTGGCCAGCGCCCGCACGGACGCCTCGTCGACGCCCTCGACCGCGTGCCCGGCGCCGGCCCGCAGTCCGACCGCGATCGCCACCGCCTCCTCGTCGTCGAGGACCAGCGGCGGCAGCGCCTTGCCCGCGACCAGCCGGTATCCGCCCTCGGACCCCATCGTCGACTGCACGGGGTAGCCGAGTTCGCGCAGCCGGTCGATGTCCCGCCGGACCGTGCGCCGCGACACCCCGAGCCGCCCGGCCAGCTCCGCGCCGGGCCACTCGCGGGGCGTCTGGAGCAGGGAGAGCAGCGTCAGGAGCCGGGCGGGGGTGTCCGTCGTCATGGGGGAGAGGATGGCGCAGAAGGAGGACAGTCGGCGTCCTAGATTCGCCGCGCCGCTGCCCGAACCTGTTTACTTTCCCGAAAACCATCCGTAGCCTCCCGCTGAAACCACACGTTCGGGCAGGCTCGGAGGCAAACGGACATGTACGCACCGGAGCGGCAGCAGGAGATCCTCCGGCTCGCCCGGGACGGCGGCCGGGTGGACGTGGTGTCGCTGGCCGAGGAGTTCCAGGTGACGGCGGAGACCATCCGCCGCGACCTGAAGGCCCTCGACCGTGCCGGGCTGCTCCGCCGGGTGCACGGCGGCGCGATCCCCGCCGGGCGTCTCGACTTCGAACCCGACCTCGCCGAACGCGAGTCGACCGCGGCGGACGAGAAGGACCGGATCGCCAGGGCCGCCCTCGCCGAACTGCCGTCCGACGGCACGGTGATCCTGGACGCCGGTTCCACGGTGGCCCGGCTGGCCGCCGCCGTCCCCGTCGAGGCGTCCCTCACCGTCGTCACGCACAGCCTGCCCATCGCCGCGCGCCTCGCCGACCACCCCGGCATCCAGCTCCACCTGGTCGGCGGGCGGGTACGGCACCGCACCCGCGCCGCCGTCGACGCCTGGGCGCTGCGCGCGTACGGCGAGATCCGCGCCGACGTCGCCCTGGTGGCCGCCAACGGCTTCTCCGCCGAGCACGGCCTGACCACCCCCGACCTCGCCGAGGCCGCCGTGAAACGCGCCGCCGTCGCCGCCGCCCGCCGCGTGGTGCTGCTCGCCGACTCCGCCAAGTACGGCCAGGAGCACTTCGCCCGCTTCGCCGCCCTGACCGACGTGGACCTCCTGATCACCGACAGCGGGCTCGGCCCGGACGACGCCGCCGCCCTGGAACGCGGCGGCACGGAAGTGTTACGCGCATGATCCTCACCGTCACCCCCAACCCCTCCCTCGACCGCACCTACGAACTCCCCGCCCTCGACCGCGGCTCCGTCGTCCGCGCCACCGGCGAACGCGTCGACCCCGGCGGCAAGGGCGTCAACGTCTCGCGCGCCGTCGCCGCGTCCGGACGGCGCACCGTCGCGGTGCTGCCGCTCGGCGGGGCGCCGGGCGCGCTCGTCGCCGACCTGCTCGCCGCGCAGGGCATCGAGGCCGCGCCGGTGCCGGTGGCCGGGGCCACCCGGTCCAACATCGCGCTCGCCGAGGCGGACGGCGTCCTGACGAAGATCAACGCGCCCGGTCCCGAACTGTCCGCCGCCGAACGCGAACTGCTCCTGGAGACCGTCCGGCTCCGCTCCCGCGGCGCCGACTGGATCGCCTGCTGCGGCAGCCTGCCGCGCGGCCTCGCGCCCTCCTGGTACGCCGACCTGGTCGCCCGCGCGCACGCGGCCGGGGCCCGGATCGCGCTGGACGCCTCGGGGCCCGCGCTGCTGAAGGCGCTGCCCGAGCGGCCGGACGTCGTGAAGCCCAACGCCGGTGAATTGGCGGAGGCCGTCGGCCGCCCGCTGGCCACCGTCGGCGACGCGGTGCGGGCCGCCGCCGAACTCCGCGAGCGCGGCGCGCGGGCCGTCCTCGCCAGCCTGGGCGCCGACGGGCAACTGCTCGTGGAGGACACCGGCACCTGGTTCGGCACCGCCCGGGTGGCCGCCGTCCGCAGCAACGTCGGCGCCGGCGACTCCTCCCTCGCCGGGTTCCTCATCGCGGGCGGCACCGGGCCGGACGCCCTCGCCTCCGCCCTCGCGCACGGCGCCGCGGCCGTCGGCCTGCCCGGCAGCGTGATGCCGGCACCGGCCGACCTGGACCCGGCCGGAGTGACGGTGACGTCACAGGTGCCGCTGGAACGCGTGCTGACGGAGCCGGTGAAGGGGCCGGTGAAGGGGCCGGTGAAGGGCCGGTGACGGGCCGGTGACGGGGCCGGAGAAGGAGTCCGTGCCGTGACCCTGATCGGTCTCGTCCGCCCCACCCGCACCACTCGCCCCACTCGCCCCTTCTATGACTTCAACCCCTCTCGTAACTCCCCTCCCTCCGTTCCGAGGAGCCCGCGATGAGCCAACTGATCACCGTGGACCTGGTCGACCTCGATCTCGACCGGTCCGCCGACACCAAGGAGGCGGCGGCCCGCGCCCTCGCCGAACGGATGGCGGCCCTCGGCCGGGTGACCGACCTGGACGGCTTCCTTGCCGACGTGGCCGCCCGCGAGGCGCAGCTGCCGACCGGTCTCGACGGCGGCATCGGCATCCCGCACTGCCGCAGCGAGCACGTCACCGAGCCGACGCTCGCCTTCGGGCGCAGCGCGGACGGCATCGACTTCGGGGCGGCGGACGGGCCGGCCGACCTGGTCTTCCTGATCGCCGCGCCCGCCGGTGCGGACGACGCGCACCTGACGATCCTGTCCGCGCTGGCGCGGCAGTTGGCGAACGCGGAATTCACCGACGCGCTGCGGTCGGTACGGGACGCGGCGGCCGCGGTGGCGCTGATCCGCGGGGAGGAGCCGGCGGCCTCCGCTGCCTCGGAGCCGGAGCCGGAGCCGGAGCCGGAGCCGGGGCCGGGGCCGGGGCCGGGGCCGGGGGAGCCGGTGTCTGCCGGTGGCGGTGGCGGTGGCGGTGGCGGTGGCGACGGCGATGGTGGCGGTCGTTCCTTCCGTGTCGTCGCCGTCACCTCCTGCCCCACCGGCATCGCCCACACCTACATGGCGGCCGAGTCGCTGGAACACGCGGCCCGCGACGCCGGTGTCGAACTCACCGTAGAGACCCAGGGGTCGGCCGGCTTCACCCGCCTCGACGCGGCCGTGATCGCGGCGGCGGACGCCGTGATCCTCGCCCATGACGTGCCGGTACGGGAGAAGGACCGCTTCGCCGGGAAGCCCACCGTCGACACCGGCGTCAAGGCCGCCGTCAACCGGCCCGGCGAGCTGATCGCCGAGGCCCGGGAGAAGGCCGCACGCGGCGAGGTCACCGTCGCCGCACCCGCCGCCGGGAGCCCCGTCACCCGCACCGGCACCCCCGGCGACGGCCACGGCTACGGCACGAAGCTGCGCACCTGGCTGATGTCCGGCGTCAGTTACATGGTTCCCTTCGTCGCGGCCGGCGGCCTCCTCATCGCCCTCGGCTTCGCGATCGGCGGCTACGAGGTCGACAAGGCGCCCGCGGTGACCGACCACTTCGCGTGGTCCCAGGCCGACAGCTGGGCGGCGCTGCTCTTCCAGATCGGCGGCGTGGCCTTCGGCTTCCTCGTCCCCGTCCTCGCCGGGTACATCGCCTACGGCATGGCCGACCGTCCCGGCCTCGTGCCCGGCTTCGTCGGCGGGTCGATCGCGCTGACCATCGACGCCGGGTTCCTCGGCGGTCTCGCGGCCGGTCTGATCTCCGGCGCGGTGGTGATGGCGGTCCAGCGGATACGCATCCCGGCGGCCCTGCGCGGCATCATGCCGGTGGTGGTGATCCCGCTGGTGTCCTCGGCGGTCGTCGGTTTCCTGATGTTCGTCGTGATCGGCAAGCCCATCGCCTCCGCGCAGCAGGCCCTGACCGACTGGCTCGGCGGGCTGTCCGGCACCAACGCCGTCCTGCTCGGCGCGCTGCTAGGCCTGATGATGTGCGTCGACCTCGGCGGACCCGTCAACAAGGTCGCCTACACCTTCGCCACCGCGGGAATCGCCGTCTCCGACCCCAGCGACTCAGCGATGAAGATCATGGCGGCGGTGATGGCGGCGGGTATGGTCCCGCCGCTGGCGATGGCACTGGCGACGACCGTGCGCGGCCGGCTCTTCGACGCCACCGAACGGGAGAACGGCAAGGCCGCCTGGGTCCTCGGCGCCTCCTTCATCTCCGAGGGCGCGATCCCGTTCGCCGCGGCCGACCCGCTGCGGGTGATCCCCTCCGCCATGGCGGGCGGCGCGGTCACCGGGGCGCTGTCGATGGCGTTCGACGCGACGCTGCGCGCACCGCACGGCGGTGTCTTCGTGGTCCCGCTGATCGGCAGCCCGCTGCTGTACCTGGTCGCCGTCGCGGCCGGTGTCTGCGTCACCACGACCCTCGTCGTCGTGCTGAAGGGCCTGCGGGGCCGGGCAGCCCAGGACACCACGGCGCGGGAGGTGCCTGCTGTCGCGACGGGCGAGGAGAAGCGGACGGTCACGGCCTGACGGACCGGCGGCACGGCACGACGGACGGGGGCACGGCACGACGGACCGGGACGCCGCTCAGGCCGGACGCGCCGCGCGCCGCTCCATCGCCTGCCGGGCGGCGTCCTCGCTGACGTACACCTCGCACATGTGCCGCCCGTCGGGCGTCGCCGTGTGCTCGACCTCCCAGAGGGACATCTCCTCGCCGCCCTGGAGCAGGAACGCGTGCTCGTAGAGCGCGAAGGGCAGCCCCGCGCGTCCGGGCCTGCCGAACGCCTGCGTGATCTGGTGCGCGAGCGCCGTGGTCAGCTTCGCGGCGGTGTCGGCACCGGGCCGGTCCGCGTTCTCCGCGCGGCGCAGCAGCCGGCGCGCGTGGTCCACCGAACCCTCGGGCAAGTAGGCGAGCGGCGGGGCGGGCACCGGCGAGAGCCGCGTCAGCACCGGCAGCCGGAAGTCCGGCGCGTCCGGCGGCAGCGGGAGCCGCGCGGTCGCGGCCCGCAGCTCCTCCTCGTCGATGTACACCTCGTGCTGCGGCTCGCCGCCCGGCGTCGTGTTGTGGACCAGCTCCCACAGGGTGAGCGCGCAGCCGTCGGCGAGCAGCCACGTGTGCCGGTACGTCTCGCGGTGCAGTCCCGCGCTGTGATGCGCCGAGTGCAGCGAACCGTCGTGCGCCAGCGCGCAGTCCAGCCGGTGCAGTACGTCGTCGGGCAGTTCGAACGAGTTGAGGGCGCGACCCAGCAGTCGCGCGAGCTGCTCCTCCGGAGACTCGGGCGACTCGGGTGGTTCGTACGCTGACGTCTCGTACGGAACGCTCAAGGTCTCTCCCGGCGTTGCTGCATGTCACCTGGTGGGTGCATACCGTAGCCCCTCGGTCGGACATCATGTCCGGGAACCGAGAAAACGTACGCATGAAAAACACGCGGCCCGCGCGAAAAGTTCCCGCGCGGAGCCGCGAACTCCTGAAATCTCCCTGCTCAGACGGCGCTTCCGGCAGTCCACTCGCTCCACGGCAGGTTCCAGCCGTTCAGCCCGTTGTCCGGTGCGACCGTCTTGTCCGCGGAGTTCTTGACGACCACCACGTCCCCGATGAGCGAGTTGTCGTAGAACCACGCGCCGTCGGTGTCGCCCTGCGCCCCCTGGACGTCGGCGAGGCCCACGCAGCCGTGGCTGGTGCCCTGGCTGCCGAAGGGCGGGTTGCCCTTGCTGTACCAGTAGTTGCCGTGCACGAACGTCCCCGACGTCGTCAGCCGCATCGCGTGCGGCACGTCCGGTATGTCGTACTCGCCGCCCATCCCGACCGTCCGGCTGTTCATCCGGGTCTGCTCGGACTTCTCCGAGATGACCATCTGCCCGTTGTAGGTGGTGTGCTCCGGGCTGCCCGCGGAGATCGGGATCGTCTTCACCGTGGCGCCGTCGCGGACGACCGTCATCGTCTGCGTCGAGACGTCCACCGTGGAGACCTGCGAGCGGCCGACGGTGAACGTCACCGTCTTCTTCTGCACCCCGAAGACCCCGTCCGCGCCCTCGACCCCGTCCAGGTCGATCGAGGCCGTCACCTCGGAGCCGGCCTTCCAGTACTTCTCGGGCCGGAAGTCGAGCCGCTGCGCGTCGAACCAGTACCCGACCACCTTCTGCCCGCTGCTCGACGTGACCTCGATGTGCGACTGCACGGCCTTCTTGTCGGTGATCTCCTTGTCGAACGTGAACGACACCGGCATCCCCACGCCGACCGTCGTCCCGTCGTCGGGCGTGTAGGTCCCGATGAAGCTGTTCTCCTCCGAGACGGTGGTGAAGGTCGAGTCGGCGGACAGCTTGCCGCCGTCCTCCGCCTTGCCCGCCGCCGTGATCCGGTACTTCGTGCCGCGCTCCAGCTGCTCCTTCGGCTTCCAGCTCGTGCCGTCGCCCGCGATGCCGCCCGGCACGGCCGCACCCGACTCCGCCACCGTCATCCGTACGTCGGTCAGGGTGCCGTCGCTGACCTTCACACCCGTGGAGTTGATCGACGCGCCGGCCGAACCGTCCTTCGCCGAGATGGAGATGCGCGCCCCCGCGTCCCCGCCCTTGTCGCCGTCCGTCCCGGCGTTGGCGTCCCCACCGCAGCCGGTCAGGGTGAGCAGGCCGACCATCAGGACGGCACCGGCCCCCAGTGCGCGTCGCGTTGCTGTGTCCGGCGTTGTCACAAGCTGCCCCTGGTTCGTGTGAAGTACGCGATCCGTTCCAGTACGTGGGACAAGAGCGGTTCCGCGGACCCGGGGGTTCCCGCCGTTCGTTACGGAGGCGGTCGCGTGACACAACCGCGACAATGTGGCGGATCACGCCGGTGCCGTGACGGCCGCGGACCACACTGGCCCCATGACAGTCGACGGATTGACGGACGTCGCCGGGGTGCGCGTGGGGCATGCGACGCGGACCGGTGACGGATGGCTCACGGGGACCACGGTCGTGCTCGCTCCGGAGGGCGGCGCGGTCACCGCGGTGGACGTCCGCGGCGGCGGACCCGGCACCAAGGAGACGGACGCGCTTGATCCGCGCAACGTGGTGCAGAGGGTCGAGGCGGTCGTCCTGACCGGCGGCAGCGCCTACGGCCTGGACGCGGCGTCCGGCGTCATGGCCTGGCTGGAGGAGCGGGGCCGCGGGGTGCGCGTCGGCCCGGACCCCACCCACGTGGTGCCGGTGGTGCCCGCCGCGTGCGTCTTCGACCTCGGGCGCGGCGGCGACTTCCGGGCCAGGCCGGACGCCGCCACCGGCCGGGCGGCGGTGGAGGCGGCCGACTCCACCGCACCGGGAACGGCCGTCGCCGAAGGGTGCGTGGGGGCCGGCACGGGGGCCGCGCTCGGCGTGCTCAAGGGCGGGGTCGGGACGGCGAGCACCGTCGTGTCCGGCTTCACCGTGGCGGCACTGGTGGTGGCCAACGCGGCGGGCTCCGCGGTCGATCCGGAGACCGGGATGCTCTACGGGGAACTGGCCCGGGGCGGGCGCCCGGACTTCCCGGCGGACGAGGTGGTGGAGGCCGCGCGGCGGCGGCTCGCCGAGGCCGCCGAGCGGAACCCGCTGCCGCCGCTCAACACCACCCTCGCCGTCGTCGCCACCGACGCCGTCCTGTCGAAGGCCGAGGCGCAGAAGCTGGCGGGCACCGCGCACGACGGCATCGCGCGGGCCGTGCGTCCCGTGCACCTGCTCAACGACGGGGACACGGTCTTCGCCATGGCGACCGGGGAGCGGCCGCTGGACCCCGGGCAGCCTCTCGCCCTCAACGACCTGCTGGCGGCCGGCGCGGACGTGGTGACGCGGGCGATCGTCCGCGCCGCCCGTGCCGCCGACCCGGTGCACACGCCGGGCGGCAGCTGGCCCGCGTACCGGGAGCTGTACGGGGAGTGAGGCCGGGAGCTGTACGGGGAGTGGGGCCGGGGGCTGTACGTGACGTGAGGCCGGGGGCGCGGCGGAGGGGGCGCCGTACCCTGGAGACATGAGCACCGTCCCCGAGCCCGCCCCCCGGTCCACCTCCGGGTCCGCTCCCGAGCGCGCCCCCCGGCCCACCTCCGGGTCCGCTCCCGGGCGTGGCTCCGCGTCGGGCCGCGGTCCCGCGCCCGAACCGCGTGCGCCGAAGCCGGCGCTGGTCTTCGACGACCCGCTGGACCAGCAGTCCTCGGACGACACGGACCGCGGATGGGGCGAGCGGCCGGACGGCGGCGACTCCGCGGCCGACCTGAAGCGCTTCCTCGACGAGAAGCCGCCGCACCACCTCTGAGCCCACCGGCCCGCTCGGCTCAGCCCTGCCCAGGCCCCTGCGGCCGGTCGTGGCCCGCGGCGCGCCGCGCGACCAGTTCGTCGCGGATCTCCTTCAGCACCTCCAGCTCGGTCACCTCGATGATCTCCTGCGTGCCCTCCTTGGCCTTGCGGCGGGCCTCCTGCCGGGCCAGGTACTTCGACATCGGCAGGACCATCAGGAAGTAGACGACGGCCGCTGTGATCAGGAAGGTGAGCGTGGCGCCGAGGACGGAACCCCACAGGATGGGGATGCCGCTCGTGACCGTGCCGTCCTCCGCGATCTTGCAGGGAGCCTTCAGACAGGAGCTGTAGTGCTCCAGGCTCTTGGTGCCGAACGCACCGACCAGCGGGTTGATGACCCCCTTCACCACCGAGTTCACGATGTTGGTGAAGGCCGCGCCGATGACCACCGCCACCGCCAGGTCGATGACGTTCCCGCGCATCAGGAAGGTCTTGAAACCCTGCAGGACGCTCGGCTTCTTCTCGCTCACCTCGACGGTTCTCCTCGCATGAACAGCATGAACAGCTTGTGGAACAAAACGCTCCGCAACCTACGTCAGCGCCGGGTCGTCCTGTCCAATCGGGCCCTGCCCGACCGGGCCATGCGATACAGGGACTCGGCACGGTCGCCGTCAGCACAGGGTCACCGCCAGCCGGGCCCCGGGTCCGGCCCCGACCAGCCGGGCGGCCGTGGTGCGCGGAACCGACAGCACCACCAGCGCACCGCTCTGCCCGGCCGCGTCCAGCGGTTCCGGCACCTCGGCCACCCGGGCTCCCCGCGCGAGCACGAAGGCGGCGTCGCCGCCTGCCCCGCCTGCCCCGGCGGCCTCGGCGGCCTCGGACGCGACGACGTCGACACGGTCACCGGGCCTGAGCAGCCGCACCGTCTCCCCGTCGGCGATCCGCACCGGAGCCGCCACCAGCGGCGCGGTGTGCCGGTCCCGGGCCTGTCCCGCGACCGGGTGTCCGCGCGCCCGCCGGTCGTCGCGGGCGTCGGCCCCCGGGTGCGGGCCCGCCGC